>JALUUA010000131.1 GCA_027021605.1 Candidatus Bipolaricaulota bacterium
GGCAAAGTTGCCGTCGTCGGTGAACTGCGGCGCGTTCGGGTCGGGGTTGATCGCGAACAGGTGGGTCATCACGTCGCCCTCGAAGGGGCCGCGCTTGACCGCGGACTTGGAGACCTCGGGCATGTGGCAGTCCTCGCAGCGGAGGCCCGCCCGGTCCATCGCGCTGCCGGCGAACTCCGCCGCCTGCGCCGCGTGGCAGGTGGCACACGTCGTCCGGATGGAGAGCCCGCCGGTGGCGTGCGGGTCGTGGCAGGCGGCGCAGGTGAGGTCCTTGTGCGGGCTCTGGAGCAGCTCCTGGTACTGCTCGTGGTGGCGGATGAACCCGCCCTTGGCCGGGATGACGCTCATGTCGTCGCCGCGGCTGTGACACTGCCCGCACAGCGCCGCCGACTCGTCGATCTGGATGTTCCCCGCGCTCGGCGCTGCGACGTGCTCGCTCCCCGGTCCGTGGCAGGCCTCGCACTGGATGCCCTCGAAGGCCCACGTGCCCACCAGGCCCTCCAGCCCCATCTGGTTGCCCTCCGGGTTGTAGCCGGTGGTGTGGCAACGGCCGCAGTTGTAGGGCTTGACCTCGCCGGCGTGGTAATCCACGAACCGGCGCGTCTCCAAGTTGAACTGGTTCTGGCCCCGGATGGAGCCGTCGGCGCTCTGGGTGATGATGAAGCCGTCCTTCCCGACGTAGCGGGCCTTCCAGCGGTAGCCGCCGATCACGAAGAGGATGTCGTCCCACTCGACGTAGTCGGGCTTGGGGATCCCCGCCAATCGGGCCGCCTCGGCGGGGCGGAGCTTGTGCGCGTGGCCGGAGGCCATCCACTCGTCGAACTCCTCCCGGTGGCACTGCGCGCACGCCTCGGCCCCCACGTACTCGCCCTGGGCCAGCGCCGCCGGCGCCGTGGCGTTGGGGCTGAGCAGCCCCAGCCCGATCAGCAGCCCCACCAGCCCCAGCCCGGCCAGGCCGCCTACGATCCCTGGTCGCATCGATTACACCTCCCTTCGCGTGGGTTTTCGTCCCAAAGTAGCCGGAGCCCAAGGGAATGTCCATGACGGTTATCATAGACGGAATTGCTTTGGATCATAGTGGACGCGCGCGTCGAAATCCGACTCGGGGGTCTATACGCTGAAAACCCGCAAACGAGCAAACAACAAGCGAGCAAAAAGGGGAAAAAGGGAGCGGCGGGGCCGGTGAGGGCCCCGCCGGGAGGTCCGATGCGGGCCCGCGCGGAGGCGGATTACTGCCCCATCGGGATGAGGAGCTTCTGCATCTGCTCCTCGGTGAGCGGCTCGGCGTAGTAGAGCTGCATCACGTCCGCGCCGCTCTTGAGGAACTCCCACTTCTCCGGGTCGGTGGGCGCGGCGAGGTCTTCAGCCGTGTAGGTGACGAAGTCGATGAGCAGCGCCTCCTGCCAGTCGGGCGGGACAGGGATGACCCCCTGCGGCATGATGACCCGCCTCCGTTCGGGGTCCCAGCGCGTGAGCGTCATCGTGCCGGTCTCCCGGTACTGCTGGAGGTTGGCGTTGGCGTGGCACTCGTTGCACGCCCGCCCCTCCTTCTGGAGGGTGTGCGAGCGGAACGGGGCCAGGACGTAGAAGCTCTCGTCCCGGTAGGTGACGGCCATGAAGGTGCCGGAGTAGACCCGGGTCTCCCCGTTCTCGAGCTTGCGGTTGAGCAGGAGCTGGTAGCCGTGGACCGGGCCGTACATCCGCTTGACGTGGGCGGTGGCGATGCTCTCGAAGTGGCAGTTGAAGCAGGTTACGGTCGTCTGGGAGTGGCAGGCGGTGCAGTCGAGCTTCCCGCCGTGGACGGAGTGGGGGGTGCTCGCCGGGGGCGCGGGTGCCTCGCCGCCCTCCCTGTGGCAGCCGTCGCAGCTTACGTGGACCGCGCCCGGATCGAGGAACGACGCGTAGCGGGTTCCGTCGCCGTGGGCGTCGGCCGCCCCGTGGCAGTCCGTGCAGACCATGCCCGCGTCGCGGTGGACGTCGCCGTAGCCGAGCTTGATCTCCAGCCCCTGCCGGCCGTGACACTTGAGGCACTGCTCCTGCGACGGGGTGTCCCCGGCCTGGGCGTGGCAGTCCTTACAGCCCGGCTCATAGCCAGCCGGGTCGACTGCCGTGCCGTCCGCGTAGGTGCCGGGGTGGCACTTCAGGCAGCCGACCTCTTGAATGGGGATGCCGGTGATGAGCTCCGCGCCGCCGTTCTCCGCGCTGTAGGCGGTGATCTTGCCCTGCCGGGTGGCGTGCAGGCTGGTGGGGAAGTCCGCGGGCGACTGGAGCAGGCCGGCGAGGGCGCTGCTGAGGCTCAGCGCCACGAGCGCGACGACCCCGATACCCCAGAGCCAACGTCGCATGGGAATTCACCTCCTTCTTTCCTTTCCTTCCCTCCCCTTCCCTTGCGTCGGGATTGAGAGTGCGTTTCCACCCTAGCGGCGGGGGAGCGGGCGGGACAATGACGGCTATCAGAGAGCCCCCTGATCTTCATCAACCTTGACGGAGGGGTCGAAGTTCGACCCCCTCGTCCGGTCCTTCCCCCGCCTGATTCAGATCAGTCCCGCATCTGAGCCCCATCATTCCTCGCGTCCCCGGGGGAGGGGTAGCATGGGGGAGGAACGTCCGTCCCGAAGGGGAGGGGATGGTATGGCGCGCAAGACCCCGACGGTCGGGGGAGCGGACCGGACGGGGAGGGGAGAGGGAGCCTGCTTCGAGCGGCTCTTCGCCGACCTGCCGCCGGAAGCCCGGGAGGAGCTGCGCCGACTCGCCTGCCCGTTCCACCGCGAGGCCGGGGACCTCCTGTTCCAGGAGGGGATGCCCGCCAAGGGGATCTACGTCCTCAAGCGGGGCCGGGTCAAGCTCGTCCAGCAGACGCCGGACAAGCGCAAAAAGCAGATCCTGCGCATCCTGGGGCCCGGGGACCTCGTAGGGGAGGAAGCCTTCTTCGCCGGGGGGGCCTACACGGCCTACGCCCGGGCGCTCGAGCCGACGGATTACTGCTTCTTCCCCGGCCGGGACTTCGTGGAGTTCCTCCACCGGCACCCCGCCGCCGCGTTTCGGCTGCTGGAGCGGCTGGCCGAGGAGGTCAAGGGGTACCAGCGCCTGCTCGTGGAGGTCGCCTACGAGAAGGGGGAGGAGCGCCTGGCCCGGCTGCTGCTGGACCTCGCCCGCAAGGCCCCGCCGCCGGGGGGGCCGGAGCGCGGGCGGGTGATCGACCTGGGGCTCACCCGCACCGAGCTGGCGGAGCTTCTGGGCCTGCGGCCCGAGACGACGATCCGCATCCTCCACCGCTGGGAGGCCGAGGGCATCCTCGACATCGAGGGCCCCCGGCTCGTCCTCCTCGACGAGGAAAAGCTCTCCGCGTACGCACGGCCCGCCCCCGAGCCCGAGGCGGCAGGGGGGGAGGAACGGGCGGAGCAAGCGCGCCCCCGTCCGCGCGGCCCCCGGAGGGGCTCGTAGACCCGCAAATCCAATCAGTGCTGCAGGATCTGCGACAGGAAGAGCTTCGTGCGCTCGTGCTTCGGGTTGTGGAAGAACTCCTCCGGCGGGGCTTCTTCTACTAGGCGCCCCTCGTCGAAGAAGACGATCCGGTCTGCCACCTCGCGGGCGAACCCCATCTCGTGGGTGACGACGATCATGGTCATCCCCGAGCGGGCCAGCTCCCGCATCACGTCGAGCACCTCCTTGATCATCTCGGGGTCCAGGGCCGAGGTGGGCTCGTCGAACAACATGATCTTGGGCTGCATGGCCAGCGCCCGCGCGATCGCGACCCGCTGCTGCTGCCCGCCGGAGAGCTGCCCCGGGTACTTGTGGGCCTGTTCGGGGATCCCCACGCGCTCTAAGAGCTCCATGGCCAGCTTCTCCGCCTCGGAGCGGCGCATCTTGCGCACCCAGATCGGCGCGAGCGTGATGTTCTGCAGCACCGTCAGATGGGGGAAGAGATTGAACTGCTGGAAGACCATCCCGATCTCGCGGCGGATGGCCTCGATGTTCCTTAAGTCGTTGGTAAGCTCGATCCCGTCCACGACGATGCGCCCGCGCTGGTGCTCCTCGAGGCGGTTGATGGTGCGGATGAAGGTCGACTTCCCCGACCCCGAGGGGCCGCAGATCACCACGACCTCGCCGCGGCGCACGGTGAGCGAGATCCCCCGCAGCGCGTGGAAGTTCCCGAACCACTTGTGGACGTCCTCGGCAACGATGATCGGGTCCCTTTCGTTTTTCGCCATGATCGCTTGCCCTTCCCGACCCTCGATTGTAGTTTTGCGAGCCCCCTCGTGCCAGCCCTCTCGTCAGCGCTCGCCCACGCCGAGGGCCCGCTCGAGCCGGCGGCTCATGTGGCTCATAAAGTAGGTGAAGAACCAGTAGACGAGGGCCACGAACAGCAGCATCTCCCGGGCCGGGCCGCCCCACTTGGGGTTCTCGATGATGTCGAGGGCGATCCCCAGGAAGTCCATGAGCGGCACGATGAACACGAGCGAGGTGTCCTTAAACAGGCTGATGAACTGCCCCACGTTGGCGGGGATGACGGCCCGCAGCGCCTGGGGGAGCACGACGAGGAAGGTGGTAAGAACCGGTCCGAGGCCCAGGGCCTGGGCGGCCTCGATCTGCCCTTTCGGGATGGCCTGCAGGCCGCCGCGGACGTTCTCGGCGATGTACGCCGCGGTAAAGAGCGTAAAGGCCGTGATCGCCCGGATGATGTTGTCCACCCGCCAGCCGCTGGGCAGGAAGAGCGGCAGCATCAGCGAGGCCATGAAGAGCACCGTCACCAGGGGAACGCCGCGGATCACCTCGATGTAGAGGATGGCCGCCCAGCGGATCACGGGCAGCGAGCTCTGGCGCCCCAGCGCCAGGAGCACCCCCAGGGGGAAGCAGAGGACGATGCTCACGACCGCAAGCGCAAACGTGAGGAGCAGCCCCCCCCACTGGGTGCGGGGGACGCCCGCAAGGAGCCCGGAGCCGGGGATCCCCCCCAGGAGGAGCACGACGGCAACCGGCAGGAAGAACCAGCACAGGATCAAAACCCGCTTCCAGGGCCGCTGCCGGGGAGGGGCAACCCGGAGGCGCAGGAGCCACCCGAGCCCCATCCCCCCAAAGAGCGTGAGCGCAAGCCCCCCGACCCTCAAGCGCTCCCCCCAGTCCGCGAGCAGGAGCACCCCCAGGAGCACGAGCAGCGCGGAGCCCACGATGACGGCGGCCTCGCGCAGCAGCTTGCCCCAGAGCCCCGCGCTCAGGCCCAGGAGCCCCAACACGAGGAAGAGCACCGTCCAGACGCGCCACAGCTCCCCCTCGGGGTAGAAGCCCACCAGGAGCAGCTTCAGGGAGGCGGGGATGACCGCCCAGTCGGCCTCCGCAAGCGCCCAGGGGAGCACCCCCTTCCCCACGACGTAGAGGAGCGCCAGCGCCCCCACGGTGAGCAGGGAGTTCCACCAGGAGCTAAAGAGGTTTTCGCGGAGCCAGCGCAGCGGCCCCACCCGCACCGTCGGCGGCGGGAGGACCTCCCCCTCGTAGCTCTGGGCTCCTGCGTCCGCGCGCGCGTCGGTCATCGCGATCAGCGCTCCACCAGCTTAATGCGGCGGTTGTACCAGTTCATGAACAGCGAGGTGAGCAGGCTCATCGTGAGGTAGCTCCCCATGATGATGAGGATCATCTCCACCTCGCGCCCGGTCTTGTTGATGATCGTGTTCGCCACGCTGAAGAGGTCCGGGTAGCCGATGGCCACGGCCAAGCTGGAGTTCTTCGCCAGGTTGAGGTACTGGCTCGTCACGGGGGGGACGATCACCCGCAGGGCTTGGGGCAGGATCACCCAACGCAGGGTTTGGTAGCCGGTAAGGCCCAGGGCCAGGGCCGCCTCGCGCTGCCCCTTGGAGACGGCCAGGATCCCCCCGCGCACGATCTCGGCGATGAACGCCCCCGTGTAGACGACCAACCCCAGGAGCAAAGCGGCGAACTCGGGGCTGAGCTGGATCCCTCCCTGGAAGTTGAAGCGTCCCAGCTCCGCCACCTCCCAGGCCACGGGCGGGGAGGGGGCCGCAAACCACCCCACCAGGGCGAGGAGGGCAAAGACCCCCAGCCCCCAAAGCAGCGGCGACCCGGGTCGGTCCGCCCGCCGCAGGTGGGCGCGCCGGGCGAGGAAGACGGCCACGCCCGCCCCCAGCCCGACGAGGAGGAAGGTCTCCCACACCGGGGCCCCCTCGGTGAGGTAGGGCCGGGGCAGAACGAGTCCGCGCTGGCTCAGGAAGATCGACCCCGGCAGCTCCACGGCCTGGCGCACCGGCGGCAGCTTCAAAAACGTCGCGGTGTACCAGAAGAAGAGCTGCACCAGCAGCGGCGTGTTGCGGATCGTCTCCACGTAGACGGTGGCCATCTTCCGGATGAGCCAGTTGCGGGAGAGCCGCGCCACCCCCGCGATGAGGCCCAACAGCGACGCGAGCACGATCCCGACGAGAACGACCCGCAGCGTGTTCACCACGCCCACGAGGAAGAGCTTCCAGTTGGAATCGGTCCGCTCGTGGGGGATGCCCTCCGAGACCGTAAATCCGGCGGTGGTGGACAGGAAATCGTATCCGAAGCGGAGGCGCTCGGCGTTCGCGGTGTAGTTGGAGTAGAGCCCGTACGCGAGGAGCCCCACGAGGACCACGAAGACGATCTGGACGAGGGCTCGGAGGATGCGGACGTCCCGGAGGACTTTCCACAGGGGCGCGAGCGCGGCCGCCAGGAGCCCCCGCAGGAGGCGGAGGACCTTAGCGGCCCAAAGCCGCAGCCGGGGGGGAAACCTCTCGTAGATGTGCCTGAGCACTCTCCGCATGGCCGGGTCGCTTCCGGGCGTTGCCCATCGGGGTCCCGCCAGAACAAGCGAGGGCGCAGCCCGCCTGCAACTTGCCCGTGGGGCTGCGCCCTGCCCTTCTCGTCACCGTCTAAGTCGGGTTGCGTGCGCGACGGGCACGCGGCGCCCTTGCTTTGCTTACCGGAACGGGGGCGAGTAGATGAGGCCGCCGTCCGTCCAGAGGGCGTTGAGGCTCCCCTCGCGCGGCAGGCCCAGGGGGCTCAGGTTCCGGGCGTAGATCTCGCCGTAGTTGCCCAGGGTGCGGATGATGTTGGCGCACCAGTCGTTGCTGAGCCCCAGCTTCGCCCCGAACTCGCCCTCGACGCCCAGGAGGCGGCGGACCCGGGGATCGTCGCTCTGGAGCATCTGGTCGACGTTCCCAGAGTTGACGCCCAGCTCCTCGGCCTCCATGGTGCAGAAGACCGTCCACTTGACGATGTCGAACCAGTTGTCGTCGCCGTGGCGGACCACCGGGCCGAGGGGCTCCTTGGAGATGAGCTCGGGGAGGATCTTGTGCTCGTCGGGGTTGGAGAGCTTGGTGCGGATCGCCGCCAGCTGGGAGGCGTCGGAGGTGAGCGCGTCGCAGCGGCCCTCGTCGTACGCCTGGTCGCGCGCGGCCGTCTCCGCGAAGACCAAGGGGGTGTAGCTCAAGCCCCGCTTGGCGAACTCGTCCGCGAGGTTCTGCTCCGTGGTCGTCCCCTGGAGCACGCAGATGGTCGCCCCGTCGAGGTCGTCGATGGTGTTGATCCCGGAGTCCGCGCGGACCATGAAGCCCTGGCCGTCGTAGTACGTGGTGGGGGCGAAGTTCGCGGTCAGGTCCACGTCCCGGGTGAACGTCCAGGTGGTGTTGCGGATCAGGACGTCGATCTCGCCCGCGGCCAGCGCGGTAAACCGGGCCGCCGCCGTCAGGGGGCGGTACTCCACGGCGTTGGGGTCGTTGAAGATCGCCACCGCCAACGCCTTGCAGTAGTCGATGTCGAACCCCGAGAACGCCCCGGTCTCCTCGTCGAGGAACCCGAAGCCGGGCACGCCGGAGTTGACGCCGCAGATGAGCTTGCCGCGGTCCTGGACCGCGCCGAGGGTCCCGCCGCCCTGCCCGATGGAGGCCAACGGCACCAAGACGGCCGCCAGCACCAACACGCTAAGGATCTTGAGGCTTCTTCGCATATCCTACCCCTCCTGGGTTTTGGGATTGGCTGATTCTAGTGGCTCCTTTCTCCGCTTGTCAAATCCGCGGCGGGGGCGCGGGCGCCCCCGCGACTTGACAGGGGGGGATCGAGGGGTCTACATTGAACAACCTCCGATGGGAGGGAGATCGCTTGAGATTGAACTTGAATATCTCGAAGACCGCGGGGACGTCCACGTTGATTCGGGACCCACATCGAAATCAAGGGAAAGGGCAAGGGAAGGGGATTCGCGCGCACCTGAGCAAGGGACTCGTGCCCCTCGTCCTGCTCGTCCTCGGGGGAGCCGTTGCGGGATGCCCGCTGAACTCGTCACCGCCCCCTATCACCCTGGAGGTCGTGGGGAAGCTGCACATCCTCTGGGGGGACGGTCCGCCCGGCTCCGAGACCGCCCAGAGGGAGTACTGGCTCCTGGACGATCAAGGGCGCTGGTACCGCCTGCTTCTGGCGGAGGACTTGTTGGAACGCTGGGGAGGCCCGCTCGCCCTGGAGGGCAAGCGGGTCCGCATCCGGGCGGAGGCGCCGGAGCCCTCCTCCTCCGTGCTGCGCGTCCTCTCCCTGCAGGTCGAGAAACCGGCCCTCGCGCGCTCTGGGGGCCGTAATGGGAGGTGACGGGGGCGTGGCAACGACGCGACGACGACGTCGGCTCGGAGCGGCCCTCGGCCGGTGGCTCGGCCTCTCCGCGTGCGCGGGGGCGCTCGTCGCCCTGGCGGCCGGGACTCCCCCGATCGAAGCCCAAGCCCAAGGGGTGTCGCTCACGGGCCGACTCCACGTCCTCTGGGGCGATGGGGCTCCGGGCACCCCGATCTGGCGTCAGGAGTTCTGGCTTGTGGAGGATCGAGACCAGACGCATCTCCTGTCCATCCCGGAGGAGCTGCTGCGCCGCTGGGGTGGGGTCCTCCGGCTCAACCGCCAGCGGGTCACGGTCGTCGTCGACCCGACGGTCCGGCAAGGGGGCAGGCGGGTCGTACGGGCCCTCTCCCCCGCAAAGGGGACGGGAAGTGCCGACCCGGATTCGATCTACTCCGCCGCGGTGACCGGCTCCCAGCCGTGGGTGACGATCCTCTGCCGCTTCGGGGACTCCACGAACGTCACCCCCCACCCCAAGTCGTGGTTCGAGACGCTCATGGGGAGCGCCTATCCGGGGATGGACCACTATTGGCGGGAACTCTCTTACAACCAGATGAACCTCACAGGGAGCGTCGTGGTGGGATGGTACGACCTCCCGCAGCCGCGCTCGTACTACGTCTACGACCAAGACAACGACGGGAGCGAGGAACTCGACTTTGAGCGGGCCACCACGGACTGCACCGCCGTCGCGGACCCGGACGTCTACTTCCCCGACTTCGTGGGGATCAACCTCATGTTCAATGACACCCTCGGCTGCTGCGCCTGGGGCGGGGGCGCCACCCTCTCCCTCGACGGCCAGACGAAGACGTACTCCATGACCTGGATGCCCCCGTGGGGCTACGAGGATCAAGGCGTCCTGGGGCAGGAGATGGGCCACGGCTTCGGCCTTCCGCACTCGTCCGGCCCCTATAGCGCCACCTACGACTCCGCGTGGGACGTGATGAGCAACGCTTGGGGGATGTGCCAGAACCCGCACGCCGAGTACGGCTGCATCGGCGTGCACACCATCTCCTTCCACAAGGACCTTCTGGGATGGATCCCCCCCTCGCGCAAGTACGTCCCCTCCCCGGGGAGCACCCAGACGATCACCCTGGACCGCTTGGCGAACCCGCCCACGGCCACCCGCTACCTCATGGCCCAGATCCCCATCGTCGGGGAGACGCAGTTCTACACCGTGGAGCTGCGCACCTTCTCCGGGTACGACAACGAGACGCCCGGCCAAGCCGTGGTGATCCACAAGGTCAACACGACCCTGGGGGACCGCAACGCCCAGGTGGTCGACATCGACAACGACGGCGACCCCAACGACGTGGGGGCGATGTTTCTCAGCCGCCCCGTGGCCGTGCTGTGGAACCAGGGGGAGACCTTCACCGACGGGACGATCGGCCTGGAGGTCGAGGTGCTCAGCGAGAGCGCGGACGCGTTCGACGTGCGCCTAAGCTACAACCCCCCCAGCTGCGACGGCACCGTGGACGAGGACTTCGAGACGGGGAACCTCTCGAAGTACCCCTGGACCACGGGAGGGGATGGGAGCTGGGCGGTGGCCGACGATGCGGCCCACTCGGGGGCGTATTCCGCCAAGGCCCCCGAGGCCCTCACGAACAACCAGAGCGCCTATCTGGAGGTCACGCTCGACGTCCAGGGCGGGGCCATCTGCTTTGCCCGCAAGGTCTCCTCCGAGAGCGGCTATGACTTCTTAGAGTTTTACATCGACGGCCAAAAGGTGGCGTCCTGGTCCGGCGAGCTGGCCTTTGGGCCGGTGGGTCCCTTCGGGGTAAGCGCGGGCACGCACACCTTCCGCTGGGTCTACACCAAAGATGGGAGCGTCAGCACGGGGCAGGACACCGCCTGGATCGACGACATCGACTTCCCCCCGGCCGGGGCGTCCGATCCCACGGCGGCCGTCTTCTTGGTGAAGGGCGACGGAACCGTCCAGAGCGATCGCGCCTACTTCTGCGGCCTCGCGCAGAGCTGCTTCAACGCGGGAGTGGGTGCCGACCTGGCGGAGCGCATCGACGTCAGCGAGCCCGTCGAGCCCGGCGACGTCATCGAAATCGACCCCACACAGCCCCGACGCTACCGCAGGGCCCGCGAGCCCCTCAGCCCACGAGTGGTGGGGGTGGTGGCGACGGCTCCCGCCGTCACCCTAGCCAACTCCCCCGCGGAGCTTAGGGCCCTCATCGCGCGCGTTTCGGCCTCCGACGTCCAACGGCTGCGGGAGGCGGGCGTCGCCCCCCGGATCGCCGCGCTGGCCTCGCTGCCCCACGCGAAGGCCGGTCCCCGCGCGAGCGTGGGCGCCCTCCTGGGATGGGAGTCCTCATCCGCCGCCGCCCCCACCGTGCCGGTGGGATTGGCAGCCCTGCTCGAAGGCCAACGGGAAGAGCGGCTTGTGAGCAGGCGCGCGGTCATCCCGCGGCTGCCGGGGCGGCCCTTCTTAGCGCTCATGGGGCGGGTCTACGTCAAGGCCACGGCGGAGAACGGCCCCATTCGGCCGGGGGATCTGTTGGTCAGCGCCTCGCTTCCGGGGTACGCGATGCGCTGTTCCGAGCCCTCCCGGTGTGAGGGGGCGATCCTCGGGAAGGCGCTCGAGCCCTTGGAGGCGGGCACCGGTCGCATCCTCATGCTGCTCCTTAAGTGAAGGGAGGCCCTTAGCGACGACTCAACGACTCGGCTATCTCCCGGGCCCTCTCGTACTGCTCGACCGCAGCGCCCAGCTCGACGCCCCGCTCCCGGGCCAGCCGCTGAAGATCATAGACGCTCAAGTCCAAAAGCTCTGCCGCCCGCCCGATCGAGAGCTTCCCCTCCGAGATAAGCTTCAGCACGTACTCCTCCGCCCCCGCGTAGAGGAGCTGCCGCAGGGCAGTTGCCTTGTCCGTCCGGTCGATCTTGCTCTTCCATTCCGCAAGCTCCAGCAACCCCTTCGGGATGCGCAGCGAATAGGGTTTCGTGCTCATGACGCGCTCCTTTCTTTCCCCTCCTCGTCCGCGTTTTCCCCGTCATCTTCGTACTCGCGTTCGCGCCCGTCTCCGTCTCCGTTGAGG
>JALUUA010000132.1 GCA_027021605.1 Candidatus Bipolaricaulota bacterium
CCTCTTCATAGCCCACATAGCCGGGCGGGGCCCCGATGAGCCGGGAGATGGCGAAGCGCTCCATGTACTCGCTCATGTCGATGCGGATCATCGCCTCCTCGTCCCCGAAGAGGAACTCGGCGAGCACCTTGGCCAGGTACGTCTTCCCCACGCCGGTGGGCCCCAGGAACAAGAACGACCCGATGGGGCGCTTGGGGTCCTTGACGCCCGCGTAGGCCCGGCGGATCGCCCGCGCCAGGGACCGGATCGCGTCGTCCTGGTTGACGTAGCGCTTGTGGATCTCCTCCTCCATGAACAAAACCCGCTTGGACTCCTCCATCTTCATGTGGCCCACGGGCACGCCCGTCCAGGTGGAGACCATCTCCGCGATGTCGTCGGCCGTGACGACCCCTTCGACCTCGCGGAACTCGCGGCGAAGCTCCGCCAGCCGACGGCGCAGCTCCTCCTGGCGGTCCCGTAACGCAGCGGCCCGCTCGTAGTCCTGCTCGCGCGCGGCGGCCTCCTCCTCGTCCATGAGCCCGCGCAGCTCCTCCTCCAGGGCCCGGATCTCCGGCGAGGGCGCGCTGCTCTGCAGCTTGATCTTGGCCGCCGTCTCGTCGATGAGGTCGATGGCCTTGTCGGGGAGGAAGTGGTCCGTGATGTAGCGATCGGAGAGTTTGGCCGCGGCCCAGAGCGCCTCGTCCGTGATCTTCACCCGGTGGTGGGCCTCGTACCGGGGCCTAAGCCCCTTGAGGATGCGCACGGTCTCCTCGATGGAGGGCTCCTCGACGAGGATCTTCTTAAAGCGCCGCTCGAGCGCCGGGTCCTTCTCGATGTACTTGCGATACTCGTCGAGGGTGGCCGTACCGATGCACTGAATCAACCCCGAGGCGAGGGGGGGCTTTAAGATGGAGGACGCGTCGATCGCGCCCTCCGCCCCGCCCGCGCCCACCACGGTGTGCAGCTCGTCGATGAACAGGATGACGTTGCCCGCCTCGATCACTTGGTTGACGAGCGTCTTGAGGCGCTGCTCGAACTCGCCCCGATACTTGGTGCCGGCGACCATCGAGGCCATGTCCAGCTCGATGATCTCCTTCCCCAGGAGGGGGGCGGGGACGTCCCCGGCGGCAATGCGCTGGGCCAGGCCCTCGACGATGGCCGTCTTGCCCACGCCGGGCTCCCCGATGATCGCGGGGTTGTTCTTCTTCCGGCGGCTTAGGGTCTGAATGATCTGGTTGATCTCCCTCTCGCGGCCGATGACGGGATCTAGGCGCCCCTCGCGGGCCTCTTCCACCAGATTGCGCCCGAACTCAAGGGATTTCCAGCGCTTCTCCTCCCCGCCGCGGCGGGTTCGGCTCCCCATCAGCCCGCGCTCCGGGGAGAGGTAGCGGCGCACCTTGTGGGCGTCGATGTTGTAGCGGCGCAGGATCTGGTGGGCGACGCTGTCGCCCTCCTCTAAGAGGGCCAACAAGAGGTGCTCCGGGTTGATGAGGGAGTACCCGTAGCGGCGGGCCTCGTCGTAGGCGATCTGGATGATCCGCTTGAGCTTGGGGGTCGGGGGCAGCCTCCCGGAGGAGAGGCGCGCGTTCCCCTGGCCGATCTCGCGTTCGATCTCGCGGGCCACCTTGTGGTAGGTGATCCCGTTGATCTCCAAAAAGCGCTGCACGCTGCTCCCCTTGAGACGGGTAAACGCCAAGAGCAGGTGCTCCGCGCTCACGTATTCGTGCTTCCAGTTCTCCGCCTCCTGGGCGGCATACGCCATCGCCTGTTGGGCTTCCCGGGAGAAGAGATCGTACATCTCGTGCATGGCCGAACCACTCCTGTGGGGGTCTCTCGTTTCGTTTCGCCGGACCTGACCAGCGGGATCGGGTTGGCTCCCCTTTCCCTCGCGGAGCACAGAGCGGAAACTCCGCAGGCCGCGTGCATTATAGGGGTCCCGTTTCCCGCTGTCAAGGAATTTGCGTACCTCAGCGGGCTTGCCCTTTCCCTTGCACGCGCCGTCCCCCATGTGGTAGCGTATTCCCCACGTGGAGGCGATTCTCGTGCGCCCGATATGCCCTGTGAGATCCCTTCGCCGGTTCGCCGTCGCGCTCGTCGCCCTGGGCCTCCTGGGGCTCTCCGGCTGCTTCCTGGGCGTGTACGAGACGGCCGGGATCGCCCCGTCGGGGCGGTTGGCCTTCGGGTGGGGGGTGGGGGCGCTCGCCTCCTGGGACGCGGGGCTTGCGGGCTACGTCACCCAACTCCAGGCCCGCTACGGTCTGGTGAAGCGGTTTGACGTGGGGTTGGCCGCCGGGTTCCGCGCGGCCTCGAACTTTCAGAACGTCGAGTTCGTCGGGGTTGTGGGGGACCTGCGCTATCAGCTCTTGGGGAGCGACCCGCGCGATCCGGGCTTGGACCTGAGTCTGGGCTGGACGCCCGGAAACTTCCCGCTGTTGGGGGACATCGTGGGCGCCGGGGCCGTGTACCTCAGCAAGACGTACGGAGCGCTCACGCCCTACGGCTTCTACCGGGGGGTCGTAATCATGGGGGCGGACGGGAAGCTGCGCTTCTCCCACCAGGTAGCCGCGGGGGTGGAGGTCGCCAATCCCGGGCGGGTCC
>JALUUA010000133.1 GCA_027021605.1 Candidatus Bipolaricaulota bacterium
CGGAGATCGCCGCCACCATCGCCGAGGAGGCCGTCGACTTCCTAGCAGCCCCCATCGTGAGGGTCACCGGGCTCGACGCCCCCTTCCCCTACACGTTGGAGATGGAGTACCTCCCCAGCGAGGCGCGCGTGCTCAATGCGATCGTAAGGGTTGCAAATTACTAACCGCGCATTACCGACGCCGGGCTGAGCCCCCTTCCTCCACGCGTCCCGATTCTCGCCCAAACCCGCAGGGAAAAATCGGGTTGTTGTCAAAGTAAGAGTGTAGGAGTATCATCAAAGTAGGTGAGAGCCATGAAGAGCCCGAGAAGGCCCAAAGGGGCTTTAGCCTCGGCGCCTAAGCCGGAGCGAGTTACCCTGTACGTCAAGCCGGAGCACCGGGAGTTGCTGGAGTGGGCTCGGGACTACACGCAGGCCCGATCCCTCTCGGAGGCCGTCTTCTCCGCCTTGGCGGACCTGAAAGCCCGGGTAAAGGCCCGGCAGATCCGGGCGCTCCAGGAGACCCAGGGGATGTGGAGGGACGACCCTCGGATCGCGGAAGCTTTTGCGGAGCTGGAGAAGGGGTGGGAGGCATGGCACAGCTCCCTCGAGGGCAAGGGATCTTGATCGATACCTCGGTGTTGATCGCGCACCTGCGCGGCAGGCTCGCCCTGCAGGATCTGGTTCAAGGCTACGGCGATCTCTACGTGAGCGCCATCACGCTCTACGAGCTGGACTACGGGGCCTACAAAGCGGGAAGGTCTTCGGACTTTGCGCGGCTTAAGGAGGCGTTTCGTCCGGCCGTCCTCGCCGTGGGCGCGGAGGAGGCGGAGCGGGCCGCCCAGGCGAATGGAGCCTTAGCCCGAAGGAATCGGCAGATCGGACCCCGGGATGCCCTCATCGCGGGGACGGCCCTGGCACACGACGTGGCGCTCCTTACGCTCAACGCCTCGGAGTTCGAGCGCATCGCGGACTTGCGGGTGATCGTGCCCCCTGCGTCCTAATCCCTGCGCGGGCTTGGGGTTAGAGGTTGGGGATCGAGTTTTCGAGGTGCCCCCCGCTTGCCGCGGCGCGGGATCTGGAGTACCCTTCTTGCGCCCCGAAAGGAGTGATTCCGTGATGGCATTTGAGTTTAAGCTCCCCGACATCGGCGAGGGGATTCACGAGGGCGAGATCGTCAAGTGGCTCGTCAAGGAGGGCGACACCGTCCAGGAGGACCAGCCCATCGTCGAGGTGATGACGGACAAGGCCACGGTGGAGCTGCCCTCCCCCGTGGCCGGGACGATTCTCGAGATCCGGGCCAAGGAGGGCGAGATCGTGCCCGTGGGCTCCGTGTTGGTCGTGATCGGCGAGGCCGGAGAGGCTCCCAAGCCCGACGGCAAGGAGCGCGAGGCCGTCCCGCAGCCCGCTGCCGCCAAGGCCCAGGAGCCCGTCGCCGCCGCGGCAGCCGCCACGACGCCCCCGGCAGCCCCGACCCCGACGCCCACGGCGGAAGCCCCCCCGAAGCGCAAGCGGGTCCTGGCCACCCCGGCCACCCGCAAGCTCGCCCGCGAGCTGGGCGTGGACCTCACCCAAGTCGAGGGGACCGGCCCCGGCGGGCGGATCACCGACGAAGACGTCCGAAGGTTTGCGGAACGGGGGGCCCCCGTGGCGGCTCCCACGGCCCCGCCCCCGGCCCCGGAGGCGGCTCCCGCCGTGACCGCGGAGGCTCCCAAGGTGGAGGCGGAAGCTCCCCCGCGGCCCGCTCCGGCCCCGAGGCCCGTACGCTATGAGGAGCTCGAGGAGCGGGTGCCCATCAGGGGCGTTCGGAAGAGGATCTCGGACCACATGCGCCACGCCAAGTCCACCGCGGCCCACTTCACGTATGTAGACGAGGTGGACGTCACCGAGCTCGTCAAGATCAGGGAAAGCCTTTTGCCCGTGGCCGAGGAGCGGGGGATCAAGCTGACGTATCTGCCCTTTATCGTCAAGGCCGTGGTGGCCGCCCTCAAGAAGCACCCCACCCTCAACGCCCACGTGGACTACGAGAGGGAAGAGATCATCCTGAAGCGCTACTACCACATCGGGATCGCCACGGCGACCGACCAGGGCCTGATCGTCCCCGTGGTCAAGGACGCCGATCGGCTCAGCATGCTGGAGATCGCGGCGGAGATCCAATACCTCGCGCAGAAGGCCCGCGAGGGGAAGGTCGCCCCCGAGGACATCAAGGGCTCGACGTTCACGATCACGAGCCTCGGGCCCATCGGCGGGCTCTTCGCCACGCCCATCATCAACACGCCCGAGGTGGCCATCCTGGGCGTGCACGAGATCAAGAAGCGGCCCCTCGTCATCGACAACGAGATCGCCGTTCGCGATGTGATGTGGATCTCCGTCTCGTTCGACCACCGGGTGATCGACGGCCACGTGGGCGCCGCCTTCGCCAAGGACGTGAAAGCCCTCTTGGAGGACCCGAAGTACCTCCTGGTGGGAGCGTGAAGGCAACCGCTCGTTATCCCTCGAGCTTGATATCCGAGAGGCTCCCGCGGCCCTCCCGGAGGGAAGCGTGGCTCCTGGACCTCGGGCTCCGGGATTACAAAGAGACCTGGGAGCTGCAGAAGGAGCTGGTCGCACGAAGGATCCGGGGGGAGGTCCCCGATATATTGGTACTGGTGGAGCACCCGCACGTGATCACGCTGGGGCGCAAGCGCCCCTCACAGCCGCCCCTGCGGACCCCTACGCTCCCCCCGGACGTTCGCGTCTACGAGGTCGAGCGGGGCGGGGAGGCGACGTACCACGGCCCCGGCCAGCTCGTGGGGTATCCCCTGCTGAAACTCGAGGGCGAGGAGCGGGACCTCCATCGCTATTTGCGGGAGCTGGAGGAGCTGCTCATCGCGGTGCTGGGGGACTTCGGGATCGAGGCCGGGCGGCGGGCGGGGGCCACGGGCGTTTGGACCCCTCGGGGCAAGAAGATCGCGAGCCTCGGGGTCGCGGTGCGCCGCTGGGTGACGTACCACGGGTTTGCGCTCAACGTCTCGACGGATCTTTCGTACTTCCGGCTCATCTCGCCGTGCGGGTTCGACGGGTCCGTGATGACCTCGATGGAGCGGGAGCGGGGACGTCCCGTGGCCCTGGAGGCCGTCAAGGAGCGGGTCTGCGCCCACTTCGAGCGGCGCTTTGGGAGGGCTCTTCGTCCGCATCCGGGGCCGGACTCGGATTCGGCATGATCTTGCTCTATCGCGCGCTCGGGGTGCTCTTCCTGGGGCTGGGGTTGGTGGGGGTGTTTGTGCCCCTCCTCCCGACGACGGTCTTCGTGCTCGCGGCGGCCTATTGCTTTGCCCGCAGCTCGCCCTCGTTGTACGCGTGGCTCCTCCAACACCCCCGCTTCGGGCCCTACATCAAGAACTGGGAGGAGCGGCGGGCGATGCCCCGGGGGGCCAAGCGGATCGCGCTCGCGTTCACGGCCGTGGGGGCCGTGTTGGCCCTCCTTGCCGCGACGTCCCATCTTGTCCAGATCGCGATCGCGCTCGTCGCCCTCGGCCTGGTGCTCGTCCTCCTTCGGGTCCCCGTCTATTGAAGTGAGGAGTGACGCGCACACGATGCGCGTATATAATAGACCCGGCGAGGAGAAACGGGACAAGGGGGGATCGGCATGCGGGTGCGGAGCGTGCGGGGTGCGGCCGTGCTCTGCGGGCTCGTTGCGCTCCTGGGGCTCTGGGAGGGGCCCCCGGCACGGTCGGCGCCGAGGGGAGGGTCGGAGCACCTCGCGGTTTGCCTCAACGTCTTCATCGTGGGGGGGACGTCCTCGTTCCTGGCGCGGGCCCCCCAATTCCCCTCGGAGGAGGCCCTGCTCGGGCGCCCGGGGAGCGCAGCCCAAAGCCTGGTGCCCCTGGCCCTCCGGCAGGTCAACGAGGTCTGGGGACAGTGCGCGCTGGGCATGGCGCTCAACGTCTTCGCGGTGGTCGCCGCGGATCGGGTGGTGCTCCCCGGAGGGCGAACCCTCCTCGAGCGCCGCAGCGACTTTCGTCTGGGGCTCAGCGTCTACGGAAACGCCCTGAAGATCCTGGCCAACGAGGCCTTGCCCTCCTCCACCCGGGTCTATCGGTGCCTCAATCTCTTCTTGCTGGACCGCCTGCCGCCGGGGGTCTTGGGGATCGCCGAGCTTCCCGTCACCCGCAGCTCCGTGATCGGGGCGGTTGCCTGGCGCCTGCCCTCCTCGATCCCCGTGGAGGTGATCGCCCACGAGCTGGGTCACCTCCTGGGGCTGCGACACGCCTCGGATCGGGGGAACCTCATGTTCCCGACGGCCTCGAACGGCTTCGACCTCACGGAGGCCCAATGCCGCCGGGCGCGGGCCCAGGCCAAGGAGCTGAACAAGAGCCGCCGTCCCCAGATCCTGCAGGTCATCGCTCCCGGGGAGGTGCCCGTGGGCGGGGAGATTCGCATTGCGCTGCTCTTTCGCGACCCGGATGAGGACCTCGCCTTTGCCGTCCTGGGGCGCGTCGAGCCCGATTTAGGGGCGGGGGTCTTGCGCTCCACGTCGCGGGTGTTCACCCCCGACGTCAAGGGCAGCTCCACGGGAGCCTTCACCCTGAGCGCGCGCTGCCGGGAGCCGGGTCTGCAGCTCCTGCAGGTCGTCCTGGTGGACGAGTTGGGCGAGATCGCCACGGATTCCGTCACCGTGCGGTGCGTCGAAGCCTCCCCGGAGGGGGAGTGAGCTCCCTTACCGCAGCCGGGAGCTTTGTGAACTTCAAATTTAAGCGAAAACTTGCGGCTCTGCGCGAGGAGGGGGTGTGCGTGCGGATGATGGGAACGCGGGTTGTCGGGCTGCTGGTGGGGGCAGCGCTGCTGGGGAGCTTCGCCGGGGCTTCGGCAGCTTTGGCTCAGACCGCCCCGCCGCCCGAGCCCGAGATCGTGACGCTTCCCGTGAACGTCTTCATCGTGGGCGACACGTCCTCCGTGTTGGCACGGGACCCGACGTTCTCCTCCCCGACGGACCTTCTCGGGGTGCCGGGGGAGCAGGCCCGCCAGCTGGTGGCGCGGGCGCTGGCGGGGGTAAACCGCATTTGGGATCGCTGTGCCGTGCGCTTCGAGCAAAACACCCTCTGGGTCGTGGCGGCGCGGCGCCTCGTCCTCCCCGGCGGCCGGACCCTGCTGCAGGAGCGCAAGGAATTCCGCAGCTACTTCCAAATCCTCCCCCGACTGGCCAACGAGGAGCTGCCCTCCGGGGTGCGCGTCTACCGCGCGATCAACCTCTTCTTCGTGGACGCCCTCCCCGGCGTGCGGGGTCGGGGGACCCTCCCCACCGGGGCCGAGGCGACGGTCAGCGTGGTGGTCTGGCGCAGCCTCGGGTTCATCCCCTCCCGCACGATCGCCCACGAGTTCGGCCACAACCTCGGATTGGCCCACGTGGAGCGTTCCGAGGATCGAGATAACGTGATGGTCTCAGGGGGGAGGGGGCGTCGCCTCAACCCGGAGCAATGTGCCAAAGCGCGCCTTTGGGCGCGAGCCCTCAACCGCAGCGCGCGCCCGCGGATCCTGAGCCTCTCCGCCCCGGAGCGGGTACCCGTCGGGGAGGAGTTCGCCCTCCGCGTGGTCTTTCGGGACCTCGACCGGGACCTGGCTTTTGCGGTCGTGGAGTCCCTCGCCGTGGAGGAGGGCTCAGGGGTGCTGAGGTCCCGCAGTCGGCTCTTCACCCCCGATGTCAAGGGAAGCGCCGTCGGCCTCCTTACGCTTCGGGCGCGCTGCCGGGAGCCGGGGCCCCTTCGGCTGCGGGTTCTCCTGTTGGACGAGTTGAGCGAAAGGGCTTCGGCTTCCTTGCTCCTTCGGTGCGTTCGGGAGGATACGGAATCATAAGACCGCGCCGCCGTCGTGCCCGGGCAACCGGGGTTGAAGCGCTTCGGGGGCGTCTTTACAATATTGTCGCCTTCCGATCAAGTGCTGCGAGGAGCGGCATTCCCAAAGCCTCGATAAAACCTCAAGGGCGAAAGCGGGAGTTTCCACCGCGTTTCCCAAACCCCTTCGGAGAGGAGGTGATGGGCATGACGTTCTACGACATGGTGATGGCGGAGCGGGCGGCGCGGGAGCGCTACTACGAGCTGCTGCGCGAGGCGGAGGTGGAGCGCCTGCTGCGGGCTCAACGGCCGATGCCGAAGCGCCCCGCGCTGCTGAGGTTCTCCCACCGCCGCCCGCGGGGCTGGACCCGGACCCCGCAGCTGCGCCCGCAAACCTTCTAGCCCTTCCCTGCCCCTTCCGGGGCGTTTCTTCTTCCCCCTTGACAAACGTAACAGTGTTATGTTATACTCGTCGGCACCCGACAGTCCGAAGGAGGTTGCAACAAAGCATGGCGGCACGGATTGTCCACTCCCTTCTCGCGCCGGGAGCGGGGTCCACGCGAAGGCCAAGGGCGGGAGCGACAAAGCTCGATCACAAGGCCCAAGAACGGGAGCGATCCTCGGGGATGAACCCCAATTCCCACCACGACCGGAGTGAACCCGCACCGCTGCTCTCGAGCGCTTGGGTTCTCCTGTTCGCGCAGCGCAAAATTTTTTGACCCCTTGATCTCGTAACAGTGTTATGTTATGATCAGGGCGCGATGAGCGAGCGCACGGACACGGAGAGGACCCAACAGGCACAAGGGGGCACGAACCAGGAGCCCGAGCTGATCCCCAAGAAGGAGGTCCTGGAGCGCACGGGGATCTCCTACGGGCAGTTCTACCGTTGGAAGCGCAAGGGGCTCATCCCCGAGAGCTGGTTCGTCCGCAAGAGCACCTTCACGGGCCAGGAGACCTTCCTGCCCCGGGAGAAGATCTTAGAGCGCATCCGGCTCATCCAGAAGCTCAAGGACGAGTACAGCTTGGAGGAGATCGCCGAGATGCTCTCGCCGGAGCCCCCGAAGCGCCTCTTCCCCGCCGAGGCGGTGCGGCGGAAGGCCCAAATCTCGGACGAGGTGCTCGAGCGCTTCCGGACGGCCACGGGACGGGAGGGGCCGTTTCGCTTTCGGGAGGTGTTCTGGATGGCGGCCCTCGACGAGCTGCGAAAGCAGGGCGCCTCCCCGGAGTCCTGGGAGCTTGCCCTCCAGGTCCTGCAGCGGGACGGGGTCGCCTTCGAGGAGGAGACGGAGTGGGTCCTGTGGCTCCTGGAGAAGGACGAGACCTCGTTTGTGTGCCTGGCCCCGGAGCGGTACGTCCGCTTCGACCCCGAGGCGCGGGAGCGGGCCCGGGTGGAGCTGCGCCGGCTGCTCGAGCGCGTCAAGATGAGGCTCGCCCACGAGGAGGAAGGAGAGGGGGCGTATACGCCCAAGCCCAAGCGGAACCCCAAGCGCAAGGGGTTCCGGGTCGGGGCGGACGAGGGTGAGGTAGACCTGGAAATCGATCTTCCGTGACCGAGACCGAGGAGGGAGCCCGGAATGGAGCTGGACGAGAGGGTCGAGCGCTTGAAGAAGTACGTCAAAGCCGGGGCGTGGCTGGTGCTGGGGCTTTTGGTGCTCTACTTTGGGCTTAAGCTGGCGTTTGCGCTCTTTTCCCTGCTGGTTCCCGTGTTGTTCGTGGGCGGGGCCGCGTACTTGGGGTACCGCTGGTGGCAGCGCAAGCTCGCCCCCCCGCGGGACTCCGAGGAGGACGAGGACTACGACTGGGAGTACAAGAGGAGGCGGTGGTAATGAGCAACGGGAAGGGCAAGGGCACCGAGCGCGTAAGCATCGCGGGCGCGGGCAAGATCAGCGGCGGCACCTACCAGAGCGTGAAGGTGGCGGGCTCGGGCACCATCGAGGGGGATGTGTTCGCGGGAACGATCAGCACCGCGGGTTCGTGCGCCTTCCAGGGGGACGTGGAGGCCGAGGAGATGAAGACGGCCGGCTCCTGCCGCGTCTCCGGGGACGTGCGCGCGGAGGAGTTCCGGGTGAGCGGCTCGGCCACCGTGGAGGGGCAGCTGAGCGCGGACATCGTCAAGGCTTCGGGCTCCTTGCGCGTCGGCGAGAAGCTTACGGCGAGCTTCGTCAAGACGAGCGGCTCCCTCACCGTGGGCGGGGACGTCGAGGCCGACAAGTTCGTCGCCGAGGGGTCGTTCGAGATCGAGGGGCTGCTCACGGCCGACGAGATCGAGATCCGGCTGGGCGGCGACTGCTCGGTGCGGGAGATCGGCGGCGAGCGGATCGAGGTGCGGCAGAAGAGCCCGCGCTTCCGACCTGAAGATTTAGAGCGCAAAGTGGAACGGAAGGTGAGGGAGAAGGCGCGCGCCAAGCGCTGGCGGTTCGAGGAGCTGGGGATCGAGATCGACATCGACGTGGAGAAGATGGCCCGCGAGCTGGGGAAGCTGGGCGCGATGCTCGGCAATTTAGGCTTGAGCCTCACGGGCTTCGGCGGCTACGGCACCCTCGAGGCCGAGGTGATCGAGGGGGACGAGATCTATCTGGAGTCGACCAAGGCCAAGGTGGTGCGGGGCAAGCGCGTGGTGATCGGCCCCGATTGCGAGATCGAGCGCGTGGAGTACGAGGAGAGCCTGGAGATCGATGAGTCGGCGGACGTGGGAGAAGAGCAGAGGGTCTAGGGGCTGTTGCGGCCCGGAGGGGAGCGAGGACCGGGAGGAATGGCCCGGGGCCGAGGGGCTCCGTTGGGTGCTCTTCGCGCTCCTCCTCTACCTGGGGGTGCGAGGGGTCCAGGTCGTGACCCCGATGCTCAGGGAGCTGAGCTGGCTCCTCTGGCTGGCGTTTGCGGTCTGGTGGATCCCCGTCGCGATGGACCTGAGCCGTCGGCTCCTCCGGGGAGGGGGCCGGGAGTGGGTCCTGGGCCGGGGGCTGGTGCGCGTGCGGAGGATCTCCTCCGGGAAGCCGCTCCCCCCGCGGCGATGCCCCCACTGTGGGGAGCGGGTGGAGGCGGAGCAGGCGGTCTGCCCCCACTGCTATCGGGATCTGAAGGCCAACTGCGAGCGCTGCGGCCGGATCTTCGACCTCCGGGGGGCCGCTGCGGAGTCCCTGTGCCCGGAGTGCCGACGGGAACGGAGGGCGCGGCAGCCTGCGGCGTAATCTTGCGTTCATCATGCGTGCGAACTCTGAAAGGGACGTAAAGGAGGAACGCCTATGGCCGTCTTGGAGATCTTGGGGCTCGTGATCTTAGCGCTTCTGGTGCTCTCCGGGGTCTTTTGGGTCATTTTGGCCGTGGCGATCCCCGTGATCGTGGTCGTCACGATCGGGTTCGCGGTGGTCGCCGCGATCGGCGCGGTCTTCTGGGCCCTGCTGCAGCTCGCGGGGGCGGCGCTCCTGGGCTTGGTGATCGGGGCGCCCCTGCTCCTCGTGGGCGGGGTGGGGTACCTGCTCTGGACGGCGGCGGGCCGTCGGCGCCTGGCCCGCGCCCGGAAGCGGGCGCTGGACCGTCATCCCCGCTGTCCCAAGTGCTTTCGGACCGTCCCGAAGGAGGCTTCCGTGTGCCCCCACTGCTTCGCGGACCTGTGGGGGAATTGTCCCGAGTGCGGGCGGATTCACCGCCTGGGCGTGCTCTTCTGCCCCGAGTGCGGGACGAGCCTGCGGCTGAAGTCGAAGGCTTCCGCTTGAGCGTGAGCACATCACAAGACGTGGGAGGTGAGATGGATGTGCTGTGAGTTCGAGCACGGATTTTCCTCCGGGCGGCGAGGGCGGTTCGGCTTCCGCATGGGGATGGGGGGCCCGTGGGGCTTTACGATGGGCTTTGGGCCGATGTGGGGCTGGGTCTGGGAGCCGGGCTACCGCAGCAAGCGGGCCCTGTTGCGGGAGCTGGAGGCCTACCGCGAGGCCCTGGAGGAGGAGCTGGCCGAGGTCGCCCAGCAGATCGAGGAGCTCAAGCGCGAGCTGGGGGAGGAATGAGCCAAGAGGTTGTCCTCCGCGTAGAGGAGCTCACCAAGATCTATCGCAGTCGGCGGCAGGGGGAAGTGAAAGCCGTCGACCGCGTGAGCTTTGCCGTCCACCGAAACGAGGTCGTCGGGCTGCTCGGTCCCAACGGCGCGGGCAAGACCACGACGATCAAGTGCATCTGCTCTTTGATTCGTCCCACCTCCGGGCGCATCCAGGTTGACAGCGTGGATGCTTTGAGGCATCCCCGAAGGGCGCTGGAGAAGATCGCCACGGTGCTGGAGGGCAACCGCAACGTCTACTGGCGCCTGACCGTTCGGGATAATTTAGAGTTCTTCGCCGGACTGCAGGGACTGCCCCTGCGCAAGGTGAGGGGCTACATCGACAAGCTCATCGAGCTGTTCGGGCTCCAAGAGAAGGTGAACACGCAAGCCCGCGCCCTCTCGCGGGGGATGCAGCAGAAATTGGCCGTCGCCTGCGCCCTCGTGAAGCAGACGGAGATCTTGCTGCTGGACGAGCCCACCCTGGGGCTCGACGTCGAGACGTCGTACGAGCTGCGGCGGGTCCTCAAGGATTTAGCCCAAAGGGGCGAGCGCACCATCCTGCTCTCGAGCCACGACATGAGCGTGGTCCAGGACATCTGCGATCGGGTGATCATCATCAACAAGGGGCGTGTTGTGGTCGACGATCGCATTGAAAACTTAAAGAGGCTCTTCCAGGCGAGCGCCTATCGCTTTGAGATTGAAGGGCGCCTCAGCCCCGAGCAACGGCGCGCGCTCCAAGAGCGCTTTGAGCTCCTAAAGATTACAGACACTGACGGGCGCACGATCATCGAGGCGGAGATGCTCGACCCCTCCCGGGTCTATGAAGTGATCGACGTGCTCAAGCAGAACGGCGCCCGGCTCGAGAGCGTCGGGAGGCAGTATCCCGATCTGGAGGAGATCTTTTTGAGGATCGTGCGGGGGGAGGCCCGGAAATGAGACACGCCCTCGTCTTAAAGGCCCTGGTAAAGCGCAACTTCCTCATGGTGGTGCGCTATCCCTTCAACCTCATCGCGGGCCTGATCAGCCTGTTCTTGATCTTCTTGGTGATCTTCTACGGGGCCCAAGCCGTGGGGGGCGGCAATCCCGCCTTCGGGGCGACGCTCAGCGGGATCGTCATGGGCTTTATGCTCTGGAGCTTCATCGTCTTCGCCTATTCAGACCTCACATGGGACTTCATCAACGAGGCGCAGCAGGGGACGCTGGAGCAGCTCTACATGTCGCCCCTGGGGTTTGGGTGGGTCTCCATCTCGCACATCCTGGGGTGGCTGCTCATCAACCTCATCACCACGTTCGGGATGCTCTTTGCCATGATGGGGATCACGGGGCGTTGGCTCAACGTGGACTTCGTAAGCGTGCTCCCCCTGATGTTGCTTACGGTGTGGGGCGTCTACGGCTTCGGGTTCCTGATGGGCGGGCTTGCGCTGGTGTTCAAGCAGGTGCAGGCCGCGTTTCAGATCTTGCAATTTGTGTGGCTGGGGCTGATCGCCGCGCCCTTGGATCAGTTCCCCTGGCTCAAGTACGCCCCCGTGAGCTGGGGAACCCATCTGTTGGGGCGGGTGATGATCGGGGGCGATTCGCTCCTCGAGATGCCCCCAAGCGACGTGCTCTTCCTGGCCGCGAACTCCGCCGTGTACTTCGCGCTGGGGTATCTGGGCTTCAAGTACTTCGAGCGCGTGGCCCGCGACCGCGGGCTCTTGGGGCACTATTAGCTTAGCGCCGCGCCTCGAGGACGCCCAGCAT
>JALUUA010000134.1 GCA_027021605.1 Candidatus Bipolaricaulota bacterium
CCCCCGCTTGCGGAAGTAGTCGTAGGCCATCCCGAAGTGCCAGTGGGGGTAGCGGGTGGGGAACCCGTCGTAGGCCGAGATCTCGTTAAGGGTGTCGTGGTCCACAACACCAAACGTGACTTCCCAAGGGTCGAGCCCGGCCTCCACGGCCAGGCGCCGCGCCTCCCGGCGCAGCTCTTCGAGCTCTTGCACGCTCAACGGGGCTTCTACGGGCCTGGTCGTCCGGGTCATGGAGGGTCACCGCCCCTTCCCCAAGAACTCCTTGATGGAGTTCAAGATGTCTTCCTTGCCCGAGATGATCGAGCAGACCAGCCGCTCGTCGTCCTCTAAGTGCTCTTGGAGCTTCTGGAGGTGGAGCCCCGCCGAGCGGCGGCCCAGCGTGATCTGGCCGTACCCGAAGAGGTTGCACTTGGGCAAAAGCTCATCGCGTAAGAGGGGCACGCAGTAATTCTCGGTGTCGCCGATCCAGTTCTCCCCGTCGGAGAAGTGAAACACATAGACGTTCCACTCCTTGGGGGAGTAGCGTTGGTCAATAATTCTGTTGCACAGCTCATAGGCGCTGGAGATGCGGGTGCCTCCGCCCGTGGAGAGCTCGTAGAACTCACGCTCCTTGACCTCCTGGGCCTCGTAGTCGTGCAGAATGTACACCCGCTCGACGTTCTCGTAGTTGTGGCGCAGCCACAGGTCAATCCAGTAGTTCTCCTGGCGGACGATCTCGGTCTTCTCCCCGCTCATGGAACCCGACGCGTCCCGCACGAACAGGATGACCGCCGCCGTCTCCGGAATGGGCTCCGGGTCGCTGTAGAGGTAGCGCTTGTCCTCCTTGATGGGGGTGACCAACACGGGGGGCCGGAGGCGCTCGGGGATCCCCGCCAAGCTCATCGCCGTCAGCTTATCGCTCAGGGAGCCCTCAGGGTCGCGGAGCCACATCTGGCGCTTGAGTGCCTCCCGGTAGGCCCGGCGCTTCATGAGTAGGGACTCCGGCCCCACCACCGAGACGTCGCTGTAGTCCTCGCCCGACTTGACCCAGCGCTCGTGGCCCTTGGGCTCGATCCGGGGGAGCTCCAACTCCTCGCCCAAGATCTCGGCCAGCTCGCTCAGCTCGATCTCCACTTCGGGGACGTGGCCGCCGGGGCCCTGGCCCGCCTGGCCCGGGATCTGGCCCTGGGCGTCGGGGTCGAGCATCACGGGCTCGCCGATCTCCCCGTCGCCGGCGCCGATCCCGCCGGCGTCCCGCGGGTCGTAGCGGAACTCCGGAATGCGGATGCTCTTGACGGGGACCTTGACGATGTCCCGCCCGCGCTGGCCCACGATCTCGCCGCTCTCGATGAGCTCCTTGAGGTTGCGCCGGATCTCGCCGCGGACGATGCGCTTGAAGCGCTCGAGGTCTTTGCGGATGCGCTTGCGCATGACGGCGGGGCGGGGCCTTCGGGGACCCCGCCCCTTCACCCCCTTCGGGGTCCTAGGACTGCTCGCGCCGCCTGAGCTCCTCGCGGGCTACCTCCGCGCCGGCGTGGTCAATGACGTTCTCCGCGCAGACGTCGCAGTAGCCGAACTCGCTCTTTAGGCGCTCGATCCACTCGTTCTTCCGCTTGCGGTGCTCCGGGTCCGTGGACATGTCGGAGACCATCGCCGAGAAGTTGATGTTGTGCTTCTTGTCCTCCCAGAGCTTCTTCTCGATGGCCCTCCGCAGGCGATCGTTGTCCTCGGGGTTGAACGACTCGCCCTTGCGGGCCCGCTCGCTGATCCAGTTGGCGATCTCCTGGCGGAAGTCGTCCTTCTGGGCCTCGGTGATCCCGATCTGCTTCTCGATGGAGCGCATGAACTCCTCGTCGGGCTCGCGCTCCTCGCCCGTGTAGGGGTCCTCCACCTTCTCGTCGTTGAGGTACGCCAGGACGTGGTCGAAGTACTTCTGGCCCACCTCCTGCAGTTCCTTGGGGTCGTGGGAGATCACCCTTCTCACTTCCTCCTGGGAGATCTCGGAGAGCTCGTCGCGGACGATCTCGATCAGCTCTTTGTACTCCTCGATGCGGCTCTCGTCGATGGTCGAGTGGTCTTTGAGGTTGTCCTCGAGCATCGCGAGCACGCGGTAGGGGTTGATGCACCCCTCGCGGTCGTTTACGAGCGCTTTGGAGATCATGTCGATGACGTAGCGGGGGCTTACCCCGAAGAAGCCCTCGTTCTTCGCCTCATCCCGCAGCTTCTGGAGGTCGACGCTGCGGTTGGGGATCGACTCGCCGTTGTAGAGCTTCGCCTTCTGGAGGATCGTGATGTCCCCGGAGGGCTCCTCCAGGCGGGTGAGCACGGCCCACAGGGCCGCCATCTCCAGGGTGTGGGGGGCGATGTGTTTATCGCCGATGCGCGGCCCCTGGAAGAACTTCTCGTAGATGCGCTGCTCGTCCTTGACCCTCAGAACATAGGGGATGTCGATCTTGCGGGTGCGGTCGTTGAAGGCCTCCATCCGCTCGTTGGCCTTCACCCGGCGATATTCGGGGTTGTTGGTGCGCCCCAGGATGACGGTGTCAATGTAGATCCGCGGGTTCTTCTTGGGCTTGATGACGTGCTCTT
>JALUUA010000135.1 GCA_027021605.1 Candidatus Bipolaricaulota bacterium
GTCGGCATGAGGGGCTACGGCGGGCTTTATCTCCTGAAAGCCCCCAAGCCCGCAATCATCGAGACGGGCTTCTCCCACACGACCCCCAAGACCCTTAAGGCCCTGGAGGAGGTGGGGATCGCCCCCCAAGATGTGCGCTACATCGCCGTGACCCACGTCCACATGGACCACGCGGGCGGCGCGGGGTTCCTGGCCGAGCACTGCCCCAACGCGCAGGTGATCTGCCACTACGTGGGCGCACCCCACCTGGTCAACCCGGAAAAGCTGGTGCAAAGCGTCCGGCGGGCCGTGGGGCCGCTCTTCCCCTACTACGGCGAGATGCAGCCCATCCCCGAGGAGCGCATGGCGATTGTCAGGGGGGGCGAGCGCTTCGAGCTGGGGGACGGCTACGCGCTGGAGGTGATCGAGGCGCCGGGCCACGCCCCCCACCACGCCTGCTTCTACGAGCCCAAGACGAAGGGCCTGTTTGCGGGCGACGCCGTGGGCATCTATCGCAAGGAGATCGGGTTCATCATGACCACCCCACCCCCCTCGTTCCACTTCGAGGACAGCCTCACCACCCTCAACAAGCTGAGGCAGTTGGACCTGGAGTGGCTGTACTTCACCCATTTCGGCGCCCACCCCGAACCCCACAAGCTCATGGACGCGTACGAAGCACGCCTGAGGGAGTGGGTCGGCGCGATCGAGGCGAAGTGGCGCGAGCTCCGCGACGAGGAAGCCCTCAAGGCGCACTTCCTGGAGAAGGAGTCGCAGGGAGCTTTGGCCAAGCTCTACGAGCCCCACGTCCTCCAGGCCGAGGTGCTCATGAACGTTACCGGCGTGCTCCTCTATCTGAAGCGGCGGGACTCGGCCCCGGGCTCTTAACTTAACCTGCCTTACCTTAAGCAGCAACTCTCCCTTTTGTGCCCGAAGGGCCCACATCGGTCAAGGCCGGGAAATCTTCCTGCAGAAGCTCGAATCCCCCGCTTGTAGACCTCGGGGCGTCAGAGTCGTTTCCTCCGCGTGTATGATCTGCATCAGACGTTCACGGCTTATAGACCATGTGCTCCCAAGAGGCGGGGATGGATAGATATCTCTTCCAATATAAGTCCTGCTAAGATCCGGTCGGATCCCCGGCCCCTGTCCGCCCTCTCCTCCTGTCCTCCTCCTTCCCCTTCGGGGGCGCGAAACCCTCGACCGACGTCCGAGTCAGGTCAACCTAGCCTAAGCGGAACGGAACGCAAAGGAGGTTCAGCGATGTCCCAACGCCTTGGAGCGTATCTCGTCGGATGGTTCGTTGGATTCGGCCTCGTGACGTTCCTGGGATTCTCCGTCGGGGCCCAGCCCGCGGTCGTCCTGGACTGTAAAGATCCGCCGGAGGGCTTCTTCTGCGCTTCGGTCACCGGCGGCAGCTACACCTTCTCCATCATCGCCAGCCCCTCCACGCTCAACCCCGTCACCGCCGAGGACACCGCCTCCCTCTCCATCCAGGACCAGATGTTCGGCACCTTCTTCGCCGGCTACTCCACCATCGGCGACTTCGCCGTCGAGTCCGAGCTCAACGAGGAGGGCACCGCGGTCACCTACACCCTGCGCCAGGCCAGCTTCTCCGACGGCTCGCCCGTCACCGTCGACGACATCGTCTACTGGTACTACGCCGTGGTCTGGAACCCGAACCTGCCCAACTCCTTCCAGGACGCCTTCGTGTGCACGGACGGCTCCCCCTTCAAGCTGGAGGTCCTCAGCGACACCCAGATCCGCATCAGCTGTCCCGAGCCCTTCCTCAGCTTTGAGGGCTTTGCCAGCGGCTTTTTGGTGATGTCCCAGCAGATGGCCCTTGACCTCATCGAGGCGCAGGGGATTCCCACCCAGCCGGCGGTGGCCCCCGGCCCCGACGGGGTGCTCCAGACCGAGGGCGGCGAGCCCTTCGGGCCCATCCTCGTGGGCGACCTCACCCCCGCGGGCGACGACGTGGCCATCGAGCTGGCCACCGAGGAGTTCCTGGGCCTGAGCGCGCCGATCGACCTGCTGCGGGGCCTGGGGCCCTTCGTGATGGACCAGTTCATCTCCGACCAGATCTCCCACTACACCCGCAACCCCAACTTCTGGCAGGTCGACTCCAACGGGACCCAGCTCCCCTATCTCGATGAGGTGACGATCATCATCATCCCCACCCAGGGGTTCAACCTGGCGATCTCGAAGTTCCTCAACGGGGAGACGGACGCCTACGGTCCGCGGCCGCAGGACATCGCGGTGATCCTGTCGCAGGCGGCCGGTGGGGGCTTTGAGGTCAACGACGACATCGACTCGGGCCAGGCCAACTTCGGGGAGACCTTCACCACGCCGAACTTCATCGACCCGGACCCGAACCTGGCGGCGGCGGCCCGCAACACGACCGTGCGCCGGGCGCTGTACCTGGCGATCGACCGGGCGACGTTGGTCAACAACGTGCTGCTGGGGATCGGGACCCCGCAGTTCGAGCCGGTGAGCATTCCGTCCGACTACTTCAGCGGGCGGGACAACACCTGCGAGGACTTCATCAACGCGGGGCTGGCCACGGCGGCGGACTGCGACGGGACGA
>JALUUA010000136.1 GCA_027021605.1 Candidatus Bipolaricaulota bacterium
CGAGTTCCAGGGGCTCGCGGACGTTCGGCTCCTCAACACCCCCTCGGCCAACCTCGAGTACCTGGGGCTCAACTTGAGCGACCCCAACAGCGAGGACCCGAACAACCCCGGCTACACGGATCCCAACAAGCCGCACCCCATCCTGGGCGATCCGGCGGTGCGCGAGGCGATCGAGCTGGCGATCGACAAGCAAGCCATCGTCGACGCCCTCTTCGGGGGGCTGACCACGGTGGCCGTCTCGCCCATTAGCCCGTTCCACTGGGCGAACAACCCCGAGATCGGGCCAAGCGAGTACAACCCCGAGAGGGCCAAGCAGATCCTGGACGAGGCGGGCTGGACCCCCGGCCCCGGCGGGGTGCGCGTCAAGGACGGGGTGCGCATGGACCTGCGCATCATGACGACCACGGGCGATCAGATCCGCCTCCAGACCGAGCAGATCATCCAGCGCTACCTCCTGGAGGTGGGAATCAACCTCCAGATCGTCAACGTCCCCTCCGCGGTGCTGTTTAGCAAGAACGGCCCGCTCCAGAGCGGGGACTACGACATCGCCGAGGACACCTGGGGGCCGGACTTCGACCCGGCGGACTTCCTCACCATCCTGTTCCACAGCGGATCGCTTCCGCCCAACGGCTGGAACTTCTTCCGCATCAACGACCCGAACATCGACAAGCACATCGAGCTGGGGAACTCCGCCATCGGGATCGAGGCCCGCAGGCCGCACTATCAGATCGCCCAGAAGCTGATCCTCGACACCGGGGCCTACATCCCGCTCTACAACCGCTCGCTCATCGACGCCTTCCGCACCAACGTCAAGAACGTGACCGAGGGCGGGAACCCCTGGGACGACTTCAGCTGGGACGCGGAGAACTGGGACGTCTAATCGAATGAATCCCGCTCCACTCGGACCGGGATTCGATCCCAAGGAGTTCTCCTCCTTTGGTGTCGCACGGAGGCGGGAGGGGATTCGCCGAGCCAAGCCCGTCCGCCCCTCCCGCCCCGGGCGGCTTCTAGGTTCTAGGGCCTCTTAAGCCCCGCGGGGTTCGCGCCCGATCCGAGCGAACGGAGGAACGACGACGATGGCTTCCTATCTCGTGCGGCGCCTGCTGGAGGGGGTGCCGCTGCTTTTGGCGATCACCCTGGTGGTCTATTTGGTGCTGGTGAGCATCCCGGGCGGACCCTTGGCCGCCTATCGGAACAACCCGCGCGTGCGGGCCGAGGACCTCGCCCGGCTGGAGAAGCAGCTCGGGCTCGATCGGCCTGTCTACGTGCGCTATGCCCTCTGGCTGGGGAAGTTCGTCCGGGGCGATTGGGGCTACTCCTACGTGACCCGCCGGCCCGTCCTGGCCATGATCTGGGAGCGGTTTCAGAACACGATCTACCTCATGGGCGTCGCGCTGCTCATCACGCTGCTCTTGGCGATCCCCATCGGGATCTACTCCGCCGTGCGGCAGTACTCCCTCTTCGACCACGCCATGACGGGGCTGGCCTTTATGGGCTACTCCATGCCCGTCTTCTGGCTGGGGCTTCTGTTAATGCTGTTGTTCAGCGTCGAGCTGCGCTGGCTGCCCGCGGGGGGGATGTTCACCATCGGAGCCGACCTTACGGGCTGGGCTGCGTTTGTAGATCGCCTCAAGTACTTGGCGCTCCCCGTCCTCACGCTCACGATCGTCTCGGCGGGGTTTTACGCCCGGTATCTTCGGGCGAGTCTCTTAGACGTCATCCACCAGGACTACGTGCGCACGGCCTGGGCCAAGGGGCTGCGGGGGAGCCGGGTGATCCTCCGCCACGCGCTCAAGAACGCGCTCATCCCCTTCGTGACGGTGGTGGCCATCCACATGCCGCAGCTGTTTACGGGCGCGGTGGTGGTGGAGACGGTCTTCGCCTGGCCGGGAATCGGACGGCTCTTCTGGGACGCGGCCCTGCAGTTCGACTACCCCGTGCTCATGGGGGTGCTGGCCGTGGGAGCCCTGCTGGTGTGGCTGTTCAACCTGTTGGCCGATCTGTTGTACGGGTACCTCGACCCGAGGATTCGCTATGGCTGAGCCGAGTGTGATCGAGACGTTGCCCGCGAGGATGCACCGGGAGGAGCCCCCCGTCGAGAGCCTCTGGCGGCTCACCTGGCGGCGGTTCCTGCGGCACCGGGTGGCGCTGGTGGGCCTGGCGGTCCTCCTCGTCCTCCTGGTGGGCTCGCTGTTGGCCCCCTGGATCGTGCCCTACGACCCGAACGCCATCGACCTTCGGGCCCGCTACCAGCCCCCGAGCTGGTCCCACCCGATGGGCACGGATGACCTCGGGCGCGATATGCTCTCGCGGGTGCTCTACGGCGGGCGCATCTCGCTGAGCATCGGGGTCCTCTCCGCGCTCGTCTCCGTGCTCGTCGGCACCCTCTTGGGGGCGCTGGCGGGCTTCTTCGGCCGGGTCGTCGACGGGGTGATCATGCGCTTTACGGACCTCATGCTCACCTTCCCGCCGTTGCTGCTGCTGATCCTGTTGGCCTCGCTCTTCGGGACGAGCTTTCTGACGATCGTGTTGGTGATCAGCGCGGTGAGCTGGATGAACGTGGCCCGGCTGGTGCGCGCCTCGTTTTTGTCGCTCAAGGAGCAGGACTTCGTCGAGGCGGCCCGGGCGCTGGGGGCCGGTCCCCTGCGCGTGATGGTCCGCCACATCCTCCCCAACGCGCTCAGCCCCATCATCGTGGCGGCCACCCTGGGCGCGGCGGCGGCGATCCTCACGGAGTCCACCCTCTCGTACCTGGGCCTGGGGATCCAGCCCCCCACCTCCTCGTGGGGGACGATGCTCCAGACGGCCCAGTCCCAGATCTCCACCGCCCCCTGGATGAGCCTCTTCCCGGGGCTGATGATCTTCATCACGGTGCTGAGCATCAACTTCGTGGGCGACGGGCTGCGGGACGCGCTCGACCCGCGCAAGATCGTGTAGGCATCCCGTGCCGTGCCGTGGGTGTCCGTCGGGTCCTTGGGGAGTATCGGAATCCTGGAGGGGAGGAGTAGAATTCCCCGGAGATGATCGCGGGAAAGATCCCCCAGCCCCTCGCTCCTGCACCCGCACCCGCAAGCGCGAGGGGAGGGCTGGGGAAGTGCATCCTGGGCGGGGCGATCGCCGGCGGGCTGACCGCCCTGGCCTTGGGGGTCCCTACGGCGCTGGTGCCGACGCCGTACTTCGTCCGCATGGTGCCCGCCACCCCCTGGGACTATCTGTTCTGGGTCCTCACGTCCCTGCTTGTGGGGGCCTTCGTCGCGCTGCGCCTCTACGGCCGGGGCGGGAGGGAGGGGACCGCGGTCGGCGGCGCGCTCGGCGGGGTGCTCGCCTTCGGTTGTCCCATCTGCAACAAGCTCCTGGTGGCCCTCCTGGGGGCCTCGGCCGTCCTCGCGTACGTCGATCCGTATCGACCCGCGATCGGGGCTGCTTCCCTCGCCCTGCTGGGCGCAGCCCTCTATTCCCAAGTCCGCGGGATCCGGGGCTCCCGCACCTGTGTCGCGTGCTCGGGGGCGCCCGCGGCGCGCCCCCCGAGGCCCGATCCCGGCTCCGATCCCGGCTCTCAGCAAGGAGGAGGAGGAAGCCGTTATGGCTAAGATCCGCTGTTCTCGCTGCAAGAGCACGTTCGCGTCCAAGCAGGCGTGGAAGCAGCACCTGCGGGCCAAGCACCCCCGGGGCTGGCGCCTGTATCAGCTGAAGGTCTACGGTGGGGGAGGTCTCCTAGCCGTGGGGTTGGTCACGGGGATCGTCCTGTATTTCTCCGCGCGGGGCGTCCTGCCGCCGACGTCGTTTGCGGGGCCACACGTCGAGACGTGGCCGGACGCCCGCGTCTCCGACACCCCCCTCTCCATCCCGCAGCAGAAGCACATCATCGAGCACGTCCCCGGCGGCCGTCCGGGGGTGCTGCTGCAGTACAACTGCGAGAAGTTCACCTGCGAGCCGGATCTGGTGGACAAGTTGGCTCAGATCGCGCTGCGCTACCCCCACGTCTACATGGCCCCCTATCCCGAGATGGACGCCAAGATCGTGCTCTCGGCCCTCAACGCCCAGCGGGTGCTGGAGGAGTTCGACGAAGCCCAGATAGTCGAGTTCATCGAGGGGCGCTGAGGACCCCTCTCCCTCTCACCCCTCCCACCCCACCCCCCGGTGGAGGGGGCGCGTCCCTTGCGATAGCATAGGGCGGCTCCCGGGCCGTGGGGCCTTCGGGGCCGATCGAATCGGCGACGACCACGACCATGGACCTGAACTTGAACGTGAACTTGGAGCTTCTGCCCTTCTCCTTCGTGGCGGGGGTGGCGACGTTCTTCAGCCCCTGCTTCGGGGCGATGCTGCCCACGTACGTCTCGCTCTACCTGGCCCGGCAGGAGGCGAACGCACCCGTCGGCTGGGTACGGCGGGGCCTACAGGGCCTCTGGCTGGGGGGGCTGATCAGCGCGGGGATGCTCACGAGCTTGGGGCTCCTGGGGGCGGTCTTCGCGGTCGTGGGCAGCGCCATCGGGCAGTACCTCCCCTGGGTCGCGGTGGGGGTGGCCCTCGGGATCGTGATCGCGGGGGTCGTGCTCCTGGTGCGCCCGGAGGTCTCGCTCTCGCTCGGGGGCGTGGTGGGACGGTGGCTCTCCCCCAGGGCGGGGAGCGGGCTCTTCTCGTTCTACTTCTACGGGCTGGTCTACGCGATCTGCGCTGCGGCGTGCACGCTCCCGATCTTCCTCTCGGTGATGATGCAGACGTTCCTGGGCGGGCCGCTCAACGGCGTGGTGCACTTTGCCGCCTACGGGTGGGGCATGTCGCTCATGATGCTGGGGTTCGGGGTGCTGCTCGCCTACGCCAAGGGCTTCGTCCAGCGGGTCTTCCGCTCGATGGGGGCGTGGGTCCGGCGGGCCAGCGGCGCCTTCATGATCGTCGCCGGGGGCTACGTGTTGTATTATCTGCTCATCTACGGACGCTATCTCGACGACCTGCTGAGACGCTGAGTTGAGGGGAGGGTGAGACGACGATGCTCAAGAAGGTGCTCATCGGGCTGTTCGCGCTGTTGGGGATCGGGATCACGGGGCTGATCACGTACTCGTACTTCTACCTGCAGCGGGGGCCGGAGAGCTTAGCGGAGCTGCGCCAGCGGGCGGAGCAGACGGCCCTCGACCGGGGGCGGATGATCATCACCCTCAGCCGGGGCCAGTTCCTCGACAAGGAGGCCGAGGTCCACCCCGATGTGACCGCCCCGTTCCCCGGGTTCCGGGCTCCGGACTTCGCCTTTGAAGATTTAGAGGGAAAGGTCTGGCGGCTGAGCGAGCTGCGGGGGAAGCCCGTGTTGTTGAATTTCTGGGCCACCTGGTGCCCACCCTGCCGCAAGGAGATCCCGGATCTGCAGGCGTTCCACGAGCAGTACGGCGATCGCATCGTGCTTTTGGGGATCAACTGGGGCGAGGACCCCGAGGACGTGAAGGAGTTCCTCGAGCGCTACGGGGCCACCTACACGAACCTCTTGGACAAAGACGGGAAGTTCTTCGTGAAGTACCAGCTTACGGGGCTGCCGACCTCCTACTGGATCGACGAGGAGGGGATCATCCGCGGGATGTGGCTGGGGGCGATGAGCCTGGAGGACATGGTGGAGGGCTTCCGCAAGACGACCCGCGCCCTGGAGGACCTCCCGGGCCCTTCCTCATTGGAGTCTGAGTCGAAGGGGGAATGACCGAATTTACATCCATGGGGGAGAAGGAAGGAGCGTTCCTCCCCTGCCTGCCCTTCCCTGCCCTGCCCCGCCCCCTCTGCTCCCGCGCTTGCCCCTCGAGGGGGACCGCCCGTATACTCTCCGACGGCGGAAGGCACGCTCCTTCTCCCTCGATCGACGCCGGGAAGGGGAAAAATGGGCGAAACGGGTAAGGGACGTCGGTGGACCTTACGAAGCGTCGGCGTCACACTGGGTATTGCTTTTATGGCAGGCGCTGCGCTTCACCTCGGCGGAGCGTGCGAGGAGCCCCTGCCGTGCGGAAGCATTCTGGGGAACGTCTCTTCGAATGTTCCCTTCCCGCTGCCGGAACAACCTTTGCGGGTCGAAGGGGTCCACACCCTCCAGGACGCGTATCTCCCCTTAGAGAGGAAGCCTCCCAAGCCGGTGGAAACCTGAGGAGAAGAGGGATGGGGCAGGGAAGACGGACCCTCTCCTGGGCTCCATTTCCCTACCTGTGCCATCTGCCCGCAGAGAAAAAGGGCAAGGATCTTATGCGAATCCAAGGGAAGCGAACGCACGGTCTAGACTGTAAGAAAACAGGAGAAAGAGGAAGAGGAGGTTGAAATGCGGCGCTTACGAAGTTCCTGGAAGTGGGTCGTACGCGTGAGCGGAGCGCTCTTCCTGGTCCTGGTAGGGCTTCTTAGCCTGTCCGGGTTGGAGAGGACGGCGGCGGTAGGGCACCCCGGTGGGGAGCTCGTCATCGGCGTGGCCAAGGATCAGTATCGCCTGGAGGGGGACGCGGCCGCCCTGGGCGTCTACCCCTTAAACGCCAACATCACGGAGACGCTGGTGCGGCTGACCCCGGACTTCCAGATCGTCCCCTGGCTGGCGACCTCGTGGGAGTACGTCGGGGAGAACACCTGGCGCTTCACGCTTCGGCAAGGGGTGAAGTTCCACAACGGGGACGAGATGGACGCCGAAGCCGTCAAGTGGTCGCTGGCCAAACAGCAGCGCTTCCAGCCCCTCTTCCCCGCGGGCGAGGAGGACATCCGCGTGGTGGACAAGTACACGATCGAGATCACCACCCGCTGGGACTTCCGCCGGGTGGTCGAGGCCCTCACCCACCCGAGCTACGCGATCTACTCCCCCAAGGGCGACCCGGGCCGCAACCCCATCGGGACGGGCCCGTACCGCTTGGTGGAGTACCGCCAGAACGAGACCCTCGTCGTGGAGCGCTTCGCGGACTACTGGAACCCGGAGGCGGCAGCCCGCATGGACCGCCTCGTCTTCCGGTTCATCCCCGACGGCTCCACCCGGATCCTCGCCCTTCAAGCGGGCCAGGTGGACCTCATCACCCCGGTCCCGCGGGAGAACGCCGCCGCGCTGGCCGGGCAGCCGGGGATCACCGTCTACCAGGCGCCCGCCAACGCCTACTACGCGCTCTACTTCGCCACCAAAGACCAGGTCCCGCCCTACGACACCCTCACCGACCCGCGGGTGCGCAAGGCGATCAACTACGCCATCGACCGCGAGACGATCGTCGAGCAGATCTACTCGGGTTTCGCCGAGGTCGCAAAGACCCTCACCCCGCCCGCCGTGCTCCCGGAGGTCGACGCCGGGGTGGAGGGGTTCGCCTTCGACCCGGGGCGCGTGGCGGAGCTGCTCACCGAGGCGGGCTACACCCGCGGGGCCGACGGCTTCTGGCAGAAGGACGGCGAGCCGCTCTCCCTGACGCTGGTCTCGGGCTTCCCCCCCGCCAGCATCATCAAACCCCTCCCCGAGGTCATCCAAGCGATGCTCGAGGACCAGGGCATTCGGGTGCGGCTGGTCGAGTTCGACGACATCGGAGCCTACTACGACTACGTGGACACGGGCGAACTCCACATGGTCATCGAGTCGGGCAGCTGGAACATGCCTGACCCCTCGTTCATCCCCTTCGGGCTCTTCTGCTCGTGCAACACGGAGGGGGAGGCCATCCTGTACAAGCGCTTCTGGATCAACGAGGCGTTCGAGCAAGAGGTCATGCGGATGGTCGCCGCCGAGGACCGCGCGGAGGTCGTGGAGGCCGCCGTCCGGGCCGCCCAGATCATGGTGGACGAGTTCACCGGCGTCGGCCCGATCGCGTACATCCCGAACCTGATCGCGGCCCGCGACGAGGTCCAAGGCGTGGTCGTCCACCCCGCAGCCGTCCACCAGCGCTGGACGGGGATGGGGAAGTAGCACCACCAGCCCCTCAGCGAACGGGCGAGCGGAAACGGACAGACGTGGGCAGGAGGCGGAGGGCGTGCTGAGCTACCTCGCGTCGCGGCTGGTGCAACTGGGGTTTGTGCTCTTCGCGATCACGGTGCTCAGCTTCGCCCTCCTGCACCTGGCCCCCGGCGATCCGGCCCAGATCCTCCTGCGCAACCAGGGGGCGCTGCTCACCCAGACGTCCATCCAGCAGATGCGGGCGGAGTTAGGGCTCGACCAGCCCCTCCCGGTGCAGTACCTCCGCTGGCTGCAGGCCGCGCTGCGCTTGGATTTTGGGGTCTCCTTTCGGACGGGCCAGCCCGTTTCCGAGCTTCTCCTGGGGCGGCTGGGGGCGACCGTGGAGCTGGCGGCGGTTGCCCTGGGACTCGCGCTGCTGATCGCCGTCCCCTTGGGGATCTTCGCTGCGGTCTATCAGAACACCCTGGTGGATCACCTCGGACGCTTGGCGGCACTCGTGGGGGCGTCCATGCCCAGCTTCTGGCTTGGGCTACTGCTCATCTACCTCTTTGCCGTCCGGCTGGGGTGGCTGCCCGTGCTGGGGCGGGGGTCGCTGGCCCACTTGGTGCTCCCTGGGCTCACGCTGGCGCTCAGCTTAGCCCCCGTCTACATGCGCCTGATCCGGGCGAGCCTCTGCGACGTCCTCCGGGAGGACTACATCCAGACGGCCCGGGCCAAGGGGGCCTCCGAGCGGAGGGTGATCCTCCGGCACGGCCTGCGCACCGCTCTTATCCCCGTGGTCACCCTCTTTGGGATGACCCTAGCCCACCTGTTGGGCGGGACGGTTGTGGTGGAAACGATCTTCGCCTGGCCCGGGATTGGGCAACTGGCCGTGGAGGCGATCCTCAACCGCGACTTCCCCGTGGTCCAAGCGTTCGTGCTGCTGTTGTCGCTGGCCTTCGCGCTGGCCAACCTCGCCGTGGACCTCTCGTACGCCCTGCTCGATCCGCGCATTCGGGTGGAGGGCTAGCGCCGTGTGGGGACGGCTCGTCCGGGATCGGTTGGCGCTTCTGGGGCTGCTCGTCCTTGGGGCGATCGGGGCCGGAGCCCTCTTCGCCCCCTGGATCACCGACCGGGACCCCCTGGACACGAACTTCTTGCGCCGCTTTGAGCCGCCCAGTCGGGAGCACCCGCTGGGGACGGATCAGCTGGGACGGGACCTGCTGGCCCGCCTCCTCTACGGAGCCCGCTACACGCTGGGGACGGGGCTGGGGGCGATGGGGCTCATACTGCTGGTGGGCACGGCCGTGGGCCTGGTCTCGGGCCTGCTCGGAGGCCGCCTCGACGCGCTTCTCATGCGGATGGTGGACGTGCTGCTGGCCTTTCCCAGCTTGATCTTGGCACTGGCGATCGTCGGGATGCTCGGGCCAAGCCTCACCAACGTGCTGATCGGGATCGCAGCGGTCGGATGGGCCTCGTACGCCCGCGTGGTGCGCGGCCTGGTGTTGAGCCTGCGGGAGCGGGAGTTCGTCGAAGCCGCCCTCGCCCTGGGGGCCGGGCGCCTCTGGGTTGCCCGACGGCACGTCCTCCCTCACGTCCTCCCGACGGTCGCGGTCCTGGCCAGCTTGGACATGGGGAACCTCCTCCTGGCCATCTCGGCCCTCTCGTTCCTCGGGGTCGGCGCTCAGGCCCCCACCCCCGAGTGGGGGCGCATGCTCAACGACGCCCGCCCCTTCCTCTGGCAGGCGCCTCACCTGATGCTCTTCCCCGGGTTAGCGATCTTCCTCGTCGTGCTGGCGTTCAACTTCCTGGGCGATGGGCTGCGCGATCTCTTGGACCCGCGCCTGCGACGCTGAGGATCGCCCGCCGAGGCGCGCCCTTGACAGGGCGGCGGCGATGCGGTAGAGTGATGGCACCAATACCCACCCCCCCAGGGGTGGGAAGAGGGTGAGGGAATGATGACGAAGCGAGAGCACAGGAACGGCGAGACGTTCGAGCCCTCCCCCGAAGCCCGGCGGATGAGCCGCCGGAAGTTCCTCGTCCGCCTGGGGCTCGGCTCGGTGGCCCTCACGGCCGCAGGCGCCGTCAGCAGCATCGGCGCGTACATCCTCCCCCGGGTGAACTTCGAGCCCTCCTCGGCCTTCACCGCCGGGAGGCCCGAGGACTACGAGGTGGGGGACGTACGCCTGATCGAGTCCCAAGCCGTGTTCATCTTCCGAACGCCTTACGGGTTCCAGGCCGTCTCGGACATCTGTACCCATCTGGGGTGCGCCTATCAGCCCTACGGCCCCCCGGACGAGGAGTACGCCCAGGTCCACGCCCACTGCCCCTGCCACGGCTCGGTCTTCGCCCGCGACGGCCGGGTGCTGCGACCCCCCGCCCCGCGGCCCGTCCCGTTCTACTTCATGACGATCAACCCCGCGGGGCTGCTCGTGGTGGACAAGGGGGTCTACGACCCCACCGACGAGCTGAGCCGCCTAAGCGGCGAGGGGATCGGCCACAACCTCTACCTCGACCCGGAGACGGGCGACCTCGTCGAGGGGCCGCTGCCCACCGGGGAGGACCTCCGCTTCGGGTAAGCGCGCTGCGGCGGCGGTGCAAAGGGGACGACATGCGTCCGACGATCAAAGCCGAAGACGTAGACAGACATAGGAGGTGCGAAGCCGGTGCAGGAACTGAAGACGAAGACGAAGACGGAGAGCCCGGAGCGAGCGGACCGAGCCGAGCGCGTGGAGCTCCCCATCAAGGGGATGACGTGCGCCTCGTGCGTGGCCCGCGTCGAGCGCGCCCTGAAGGAGGCGCCCGGCGTCCGGGACGCGCAGGTCAACTTCGCCGCGGAGCGGGCTTCGGTGGTGCTCGACCCCGAGGCGGGCTCCCCCCAGAAGCTCGTGGAAGCCGTTCGCGAGGCCGGCTATGAGGTCCCCGCCGAGACGCTCACCCTGCGGGTCAAGGGGATGACGTGCGCCTCGTGCGTGGCCCGCGTCGAGCGCGCCCTGAAAGGGGTCCCGGGGACGCTCAAGGCGGAGGTCAACTTCGCCGCGGAGACGGCCCACGTCGAGTACGTGCCCGGGGTCGCCTCCCCTCAGGACTACATGAAGGCCGTCCGGGACGCGGGGTACGAGGCCCACCTCGCCGAGGAGGACGAGGGGCTCGACGCGGTGGAGCGCCAACGGCGCGAGCACGAGGCGCACCTCCGCCAGCTGCGGATCAAGATCGCCATCGGTGCCCTCATCAGCATCCCCGTCTTCTTCGGCAGCTACCCCAAGCTCTTCCCCTGGGTGCCCGACGTCCTTCAGAACTTCTACGTTTTGTGGGCCCTGACCACGCCCGTGCAGTTCTGGGTCGGCTGGCAGTTCTACAAGGGGGCCTGGGCGGCGCTCAAGCACCGCTCCGCGGACATGAACACGCTGATCGCCGTGGGCACCTCCGCGGCGTATCTCTACAGCGTGCTCCTCATCCTGTTCCCCAAGTTCTTCGAGGCCCAGGGGATCGCCCAGGAGGTCTACTTCGACACCTCGACCATCATCATCACGCTCATCCTGGTCGGGCGCTATCTGGAAGCGGTGGCCAAGGGGCGCACCTCGGAGGCGATCCGCAAGCTGATGGGGCTGCAGGCCAAGACGGCCC
>JALUUA010000137.1 GCA_027021605.1 Candidatus Bipolaricaulota bacterium
CGCGGAGGCGTGGATCGAGGACGCGCTCAAGCACGGCGAGTCCATCCCCGAAGAGCATCCCAAGGGAAGCCCCATTGTCACCATAAACGTGCCCGGATAATGGCCGTCCCCTATCCGCCCTCGATCTTGAGCCCTTTCCCAAAAAAGAGAGCTTGGCGCTGGCGGCTGGGGATTGAGGTGGGAGAGGGTACAACCTACCACCGGCTACCAGGGTTTTTTCTCCGCCCGAGGACGCGGTTTAAGGCCGCAGGCCAAGCTCCCTTTCCCGGGGGTTGCGTTCGACCCCTAGGGAGGGGATTTGACCCTAACACAGTCGGCGCGCCCCTGTCAAGTATTCGGCATCACACTCGCCGGGCCCGCTCCACCCATTCCCGCAGCCGTTGGGGATCGAAAACCCCCTCCCGCCGTTCCACCTGTTCTAGGACCTCGAAGACCCCTGTGCGCAGCCTCTCCTCGTCCTCGGGGCCCAGATCCGACTTCCCATCGGGGGAGTGCTCGATCAGCTCGTACTCGTAGTCCGGCTTGACTTGGATGTCGAGCCCCAGCAGCTCCAGCGTGAGCGTCTCCCGTGGGGGGTCCTCCCAGCGGGGCGGGCGGACCATCCGCACGTAATACTCTTGTAGCTTCCAGGCCCGATCGAAGAGCGCGGCCACCGCGTACGGCTTCCCCGCGTAGTAGAACTCCAGGGAGCGGTTCGGGATGGGGGCCTCCCGCCCGTCGGGCAGCTGCAGCGGCCGCTCCCAGTCCCCGGAGAGGACAAGCTCCCCCCTCCCGTGGGCCACGAGCCGGGCGGGCCAGGAGAACTTGAGCCGCCCCCGGGCATCGCGGGCCTCGACGCGGATGCGGACACCGGCTTCCACGGCTCGTTCGTTCGCCCGTTCGCCCGCTCAGAGGTCGGGGTGCCGGGGGGCGAAGAGCCCGTCGGGGTTTACGATCCCCACCCAGACCGTAAGCCCGTAGAGGGTGGGGTGCCAAAACGCCAGCGGCGAGCCCTTGGAGTTCTTAAGCGGCGCGTTCTCCGCCGAGGCCGCGGCCTGCTCCGTCCCGTCCTCGAAGTGGGCGGACGCGGGATGGTCGGGCCAGTCCGCCACCTGGAAGAGGACGGCGTCAGAGTTGGTGGAGATAAAGCGCACCCCGGCCAGCCGCCACCCGGTGCCGTCCCGGTAGTAAAGCAGCACGGGCGGGCGGTCGTAGCTCGGCTCCCCTACTAAGAACTCCTCCTTGACGTAGTGCTGGCCCACGCCGTCGATGTAGTCGCCCACGCGGACGTAGCCCGCCTCCTCCGCGGCCTGGGGGCGCTCGTAGGCGGCGACGATCTTGGCCAGCGCGTTGATTTGAATAATGGCCTGGACGTCGGCGCTCGTGAGGCGATACTGCGTCCCGGGGATGAAGACGTCGGCGGCGAAGCGGGCGTTGGCGTCCCGGACCTCCTCGTCGGTGACGACCCCGTCGTCGATGTAGTAGTCCATCCACTCCGGGACGGTGGGGTCGCCCGCAAAGTCGGTGCTCACCGCGGCGCCGGCCTTGAGGCCCTCGGCGACGGTGACGGTCACCACGGCCTCCGCGGTCGCCCCCCGGTCGTCGGTGACCCGCAGGCGGACGGTGTACTCCCCGGGGCTCCCGTAGGGGTGGCGGGCTTGGGGCCCTTCGGACTCGTAGTCGAAGGTCCCGTCGTTCGTCCAGTCCCACTCGTATTTCACGATTTCCCCGTCGGGGTCCTGGGAGCCGGAGGCGTCGAAGCGGACCGCCTCGCCCATGACGGGCCCCTCCGGGGCGAACGTCAACGCGGCCGTGGGGGGCTCGTTGGCGGGCTCGGGCTGCGGGGCCTCGGGCTCCTCGGGCTCTTCGGGCTGCTCCCCGGGCTCCCCGGGGCCGGGGGGGCCGCCCGGCCCGCGTCCCACCCGCACGGCGACCGCGGGCAGCTCGAGCGTCACGGGCCGCCCCTCGGGGTCGGTGTACTGCACCACGGAGGGCCACTGGTTAAGCCCGAAGGTCCCCTCCTCGAGGGCGCTGATCTCGTATTGGGCCTGCCAGCGCTGGCCCTCCAGCAGGAGGGGCACGTTCCACTGGAGCTGGGTGAGCTCGCGGCCCCGGCTGACGCTGGGCGGGTTCTCCAAAGCCTGCTCGAAGAGGATCCCGCCCGGGAGGGTCTCGGTGATGAGGATAAAGCGGGCCGCCACCTCGCGCTCCGCCCGGCGGAAGAGGTTCTCCAACACGTCCAAGCTGAAGCGGCCGAAGAAGGCGCCGCCCGTTCGGCGGGCCAGCTCGCTGAGGAGCTGGCGGCGGGCCGCGGGGCTCAGCCCGATGGGGTAGATCGGGATCTCGGCCTCCTGGGCCCGCTCGACCACGCTGAGGGGTTCGCGGCCCACGTTCTGCACCCCGTCCGTGGGCACGATCAAGAAGACGTGCGCCCCCTCCCGGCGCCCTTGGGCCAGCTCCTCCACGCCCAGGGCCAGGCCGTCCCCCAGGGCCGTCTGGACGCCGGGCTCTAGGCCCTCGAGCACCTCCAGGGCTTGGGCCTTGTCGTCCGTAAGCGAAAGCTCAACGCGGGCGGCCTCGGCGAACGAGACGATCCCCACCCGGTCGTCCTTGCTTAGATGCAGAATAAACGTGCGGGCGATCTCCCGAACCCGCTCGAAGTCGACGCTGGAGGAGCGGTCCAGCACGAGCATCAAATCGATGGGCTCCCCGTCGACCGCGGGGCCGACCAGGGCGAGCGTGACCGTCGCCCGGTCGGGGCTCCCCGTCCCGCGCACGACGATCTGCGCGGGGTTTACGCTCTGTTCGATCTCGACGGTGATTGCCGCTTCCGTCGGGGGCTGCTGGGCGCTCACGCCCCCGTCCCAGCCCCAAAACGCCGCGATTCCGCCAAGCCAGATTCCCAACAAAAGAAGCCGTGCCGCGGCCTTCCCCGCCCTCTCCGGGTGCCGGTCCCTCTGCCGACTGCGCACGTCCATCCCCCCTTTGGGAGCCCGCTGAGAAGCGGGCCGTTCGCTGCGATTCTAGACCCCCAAGAGTTGCGGGGTCAACCGCGCCTGACCGTCCCGGGGTAGACGCGCTTCCCCTCAGTGGGATCGCGGGGCCCACGACGGGGCTTCCGAAAGGGCCGAGGAGGCCCTATAATCTAGGGCGAAACGGCGGCAACGCCCGACGAGACGAGACGAGGGGAGGGGATGGGAGGCGGTGCGCGTGAGAACCGCAAACGCGGGCAGGGCGGGAGCCGCGCTCGCGCTGCTCCTGATGGCGCTGCTCGTCTCCGGGCAGTCGTGCACCACCCGCGTGGTGGAGGGCAGCCTGCGCTCCTCCGAGACGATCGAGCGGACGATCCCGTTTGCGGGCCGGGCCCACCTCTCGATCGAGAACCCCGCGGGCTCCATCGAGATCGAGGGCTGGGACCGGCCCGAAGTGGAGCTGGTCGCCACGAAGAGGGCCCGCACGGAGGGCGAGCTGCGCGAGATCGAGGTCGAGATCCGCGAGGTGCCTGAGGGCTTGGAGATCCGCTCCCGCCACTCCGAGCTCGTCTCCAAGTGGCTCGTGGACTACACGCTGAAGGTGCCCCGGGGCGTGGCGCTCTCCCTCGACCAGGGCGCGGGGGAGGTTCGCATTGCGGGCCATCGGGGATCGATCGAGGTCAAGCTGGGGGCCGGGGACCTCCGCCTCGAGGACGTCCGCGCGCCCCGGATCTCGCTCGACGTGGGCGCGGGGAACGTCGACGCCGTCGTTCGGGAATCTCAGCACATTGAGATCGACTTGGGGACGGGCAACCTGGATCTGCGCCTGCCCCCGGATGCGTCCTTCCGGGTCGACGCGGCCGTGGGCGTGGGGAACCTCACGATCGCGGGCTTCGAGACGATGGCCCTCCAAAAAGAGGGCTGGATCGCCCAGAGCGCGAAGGGCACCCTGGGCCGGGGCGAGGGGACGCTCACCCTCCGCGTGGGCGTCGGGGACGTCGACGTTAGACCCGCACAATAAAAGACCTTCGGACCCGATTTGCAAATGCGTCGCAGGTGTTATAGACTGGGTACGGTGAGCGATCCATGAGACCCCAAAAGGCGGAGAAGACGGACGAGGTGCAGGGGCTGCCGCGGATCACCAAGCAGCGGCGGGCGATCTTCGCCGCGCTGCAGGGCGACGCCTCTCACCCCACGGCGGAGGAGGTCTACTTGCGGGTCAAGGAGGAGCTGCCGCACATCAGCCTGGCGACCGTCTACCGGAACCTCAAGCTCCTGGCCCGCCAGGGCCTGATCCGCGAGATCTCGACGGGGGAAGGGCCGAACCGCTACGACTTCCGGACCCACGAGCACGCCCACTTCCAGTGCGATCGCTGCGGACGGATCCTCGACGTGGAGATGGGCCTCCCCCGGGAGCTCACCCGGGACCTCGAGCGCACGGGCTTCCGGGTCCGCAGCCACGAGCTGGTGCTGCACGGCCTCTGCCCGGACTGCGGGGCGGCTTCCTCCGCGGACTAGCGGCCGATCCCCCCGAAGCGGGCGCGCCCGGTCGGCTCGCCTCCCCCCACGCTGCTTTTCCCCTCCCCCGATCCCCCTTTGGTCCCTCCCGTAAGCCCCCCTGATGACTGATCTTCGTCATAGACAAGCCAAGGACTTGCGTGCCGTTGCGGATCTGGGGGCGGGACTCACTTAATAATGATTCGCATTTGTGAAAATCTCTTGACAAAATCGGACCATTTTAGTAGCATTTTCCCGTCGCGCCGCACGTGCGGAAGGGATGCGGACGACAGGCGATAAGAACAACCCGAAAGCAGAAAGGCTCAGCCCGAGGCGGTCTATCTCCCGAATCCCGAGCCGAGCCCTCTTCGCAGCGCGGGCAGTATAGCCGGGATTGGGGAAAAGATCAACACCCGTGACGGAGGGACCCCCGCGGTCGCTGGGCCTTCCGAGGGGGTAAGAGCGATGCAAAACCAAAACCGACGTCGAGTTTCCGTTGCCCTAAGGGCTCTCGTGCTGCTGGCCCTCGCGGTGCCGGTGGGATCCGGCGCGCTCCTCTCCGACCCGGGGGCGGGGGCACAGCCCGACCGCGGCGTGGTCAACGTCTACTCCGCCCGCCACTACGGCCAGATGGAGCCCGTCTTCGAGCGCTTCACCGAGGAGACGGGCATCGAGGTCCGCTTCACCTTCGGCAAGGACGCCGAGCTCCGCGAGCGCATCAAGGCAGAAGGGCGCTTTACCCTTGCGGACGTCTACATCGGGGTCGACGCCGGAAACCTCTGGATCGCCTCCCGGGAGGGGATCCTGCAGCCCATCCCCGGCGAGGTCGTGGCCCGGAACATCCCCGAGCAGTTCCGCGACCCCGAGGGCCGGTGGGCGGCCCTCACCCTGAGGCTCCGCACGATCGTCCATCGCCCCGATCGGGTGGGCCCCGAGGAGCTCTCGACCTACGAGGCGCTGGCGGACCCCCGGTGGCGGGGGCGGCTCTGCCTGCGACCGGCCACCAACGTCTACACCCAGTCGCTCGTGGCCGGCCTGATTGCGGCCCACGGGGTCGAGCGCGCGGAGGAGATCGTCCGCGGCTGGGTGGAGAACGCGCCCGCGGAGAACGTCATCGACAGCGACACCCGCATCACGCAGACCGTCGCCGCCGGCGGCTGCGACGTAGGGGTCGTCAACCATTACTACCTGGCCCGGCTCCTGAACGACGATCCCGACTTCCCCGTGCGGATCTTCTGGGCCAACCAGGGCGAGGGGGAGCGGGGGGTGCACGCCAACGTGAGCGGCGCAGGGCTCGTCAAGTACGCCCGCAACGTGGAGAACGCCATCGCCCTCATCGAGTGGCTCACCGAGGAGGCGGGCCAGCGACTCCTGGCCGACGGGAACTTCGAGTACCCGGCCAACCCGCGGGTCGAGCCCCACCCCCTGCTGCAGGGGTTCGGAGTCCCGCGGATCGACCCGATCCCCGTCTGGCGGTACGGGGAGCTGCAAGCCGAGGCCATCGAGCTGATGAACCGTGTGGGCTACCCCTGAGACGGCAGCGAAGGGCCTAGTGAGGCGCGGACGCCCCCTCCCCCGGTTGGGGGAGCGCGGGGCGTCGTCCGCGCTCCCGCTCCTCCCGCTGCTCGTGGCGGCCCTCGCGGCCGTCCCCGTCCTTACCGTCCTCCTGGCGCTCGCCGTCCCCACCCCCGAGGTCTGGGCGCACCTGTGGGCCACGATCCTCCCCCGGCGGGTTCTGAACACGCTCCTTCTGGTGCTCGGGGTGGGGGCGGGCACGTTTCTGCTGGGGACGGGGTTGGCCTGGCTCGTGGTCGCCCACCGCTTCCCGGGGCGGGGGTTCTTCGAGTGGGCGCTCCTGCTGCCGCTCGCGATGCCCTCCTACGTGCTCGGGTACGTCTACATGGCGACGCTCGACTACGCAGGTCCCGTCCAGACGTCTCTTAGGGGGTGGCTGGGGCCGGGGTTCTCGTTCCCCGTCCGGACGGGCCTTTGGGCCGTGATCGTCCTCACGCTGGCGCTGTACCCGTACGTGTATTGGCTGGCGCGGGCGGCGTTCTACGAGCTTCCGGGGAGCGCCTTCGACGCGGCTCGGGTGCTGGGCCACGGGCGCGGGCGGGCGTTTGTGCGCGTCGCGCTCCCCTTGGCGCGGCCCTCCCTGGTCGCGGGGGTCTCGCTCGCCCTGATGGAGGCGCTCACCGACTTCGCGGTGGTGCGCTTTTTCAACTTCCCCACCCTCTCGGAGGGGATTTTGCGGGTGTGGTACGGGATGATGAACCGCGAAGCCGCCCTCGAGATCGCCGCGGTCCTCTTGCTCCTCGCCCTGGTGATCCTGGGCCTGGAGCGGCGGCTGCGGGGCCGGGCGCGCTTCTCCCAGAGCCGGGGCCGCGCCCCCGGGATCTCCCCCCAGCCCCTTCGGGGGGGGAGGGGCGCTGCGGCGACGGCGCTCTGCACCGCCGTTCTTTTGAGTGCCTTCGGGCTTCCCGTGCTCCAGCTGGGCCTGTGGGCCTATCGCGACCTCGGGGGGATAGGGGGCGCCGAGTGGGCGGGGTACGGGACGCTCGCCCGCAACAGCCTCCTGCTGGCGCTGGGGGCCGCCGGGCTGACCGGGCTCCTGGCCCTGCTCTTGGCCCACGGCGTCCGCCGGGGCGGCCCCCCGAACCCGCTCACCCGGGCGCTGGTGCGGCTGGCGACGCTCGGCTACGCCGTCCCCGGCTCCGTGGTGGCCGTGGGAGCCCTCTTCGCGCTCTCCCGGCTCGATCACGCCCTCAACGGGTGGCTCGAGGCGGGCTTCGGGATCACCGTGGGCCTGCTGTTTACGGGCACGGCGCTGGGATTGCTCTACGCCTACGGGGTCCGCTTCCTGGCCGTCGCGTTCGGGAGCGTGGAGGCCAGCTTCGAGAAGCTGAAACCCCAGCTCGTGGAGGCCGCCCGCACGCTGGGGGCCTCCCCCCGGCGGGTGCTCCTCCGGGTGCAGCTGCCTCTCATCGCCCCAGGGCTCCTGACGGGGCTGCTGCTCGTCTTCGTGGACGTGATGAAGGAGCTTCCCATCACCCTGATGCTGCGCCCCTTCGGGTTCGACACCCTCTCGGTGTGGATCTTCCAGATGGTCTCGGAGTCGATGTGGACGGGGACGGCCCTCCCCTCGCTGCTGTTGGTGGCCGTCGGCTTGCTGCCCGTGATGCTGCTCGTGCGCCTCGGCATCGGCGCTTGCGGGGCTCCCAACCCACGACCGCAAGGAGGGAGAGCATGATCGCGGAACGGAACGCCCAAACCGCGGCCGACCCGGCTGCGCCGGGCCGGGAGGCGGAGATCGCGGTCCGCTTGGCGCTTCAGGACGTCACGAAGCGCTTCCGTGGCGTTGTGGCCGCGGAGGGCGTGAGCTTCTCCGTCGAGCCCGGGGAGGTGGCGGTGCTCCTCGGCCCCTCGGGGAGCGGCAAGACGACGCTGCTGCGCCTGATCGCGGGGCTGGAGCGGCCCGATCGGGGCACGATCGCCCTAAACGGCGACGTGGTCGCTGACCCGGAGCGGGGGGTGTGGGTCCCGCCGGAGCGGCGGCGCGTGGGCTTCGTGTTCCAGGACTACGCCCTCTTCCCCCACATGACGGCGCTGCAGAACATAGCCTTCGCGCTCCCGCACCTCCCCCGCAGGGAGCGGAGCGCCCGCGCGGCCGCGATGCTGGAGCGGGTCGGGATCGCGCACCTGGCGCGGCGCTACCCCCACGAGCTCTCGGGCGGGGAGCAGCAGCGGGTGTCGCTGGCGCGGGCCTTGGCCCCCCACCCCCGGGTGCTGCTGCTCGATGAGCCCTTCTCCAACCTCGACCGGGGGCTTCGGGTCCGCCTCAGGACCGAACTCAAGGCCCTCCTCGGGAGCCTGGGGATCACCGCGGTCTTCGTGACCCACGACCAGGAGGAGGCGTTCGAGCTGGGGGATCGCCTCGTGATCCTGAACCGGGGCCGGATCGAGCAGATCGGCACCCCCGAGGAGCTGCTCCGCGGCCCCCAGACGCCCTTCGTGGCGGAGTTCTTCGGGTGGGAGTAGTAGCGTAGCGCTCTATCCCTGAGCCAGCCGGGCGAGCTTCTCGCAGACGGCCGCGCCCACCTCGCTGCAGCGGGCGGCCCGCTCCTCCCCCACCAAATCGTACGTGAGGGTCTTCCCCTCCTGGAGGACGGACCGGACGGCCTCCTCCACGAGGTGTGCCCCCTGGGCAAGGCGCCCGTCGGAGAAGCGCTCCCCCAGCCACTCGAGGAGCATCTTCATCGCGAGGATGGCGGCCATGGGGTTGGCCTTGTCCTTCCCGGCGTGGCGGGGGGCCGAGCCGTGGATCGGCTCGAACATCGCGTGCTCGTCCCCGATGTTCCCCCCGGCGGCCAGCCCCAAGCCCCCCTGCTGCGTGGCCCCGTTGTCGCTGATCACGTCGCCCACGAGATTGGGGGCCACCACCACGTCGTACCACTCCGGGTTGCGCATCTGCCACTGGCAGAAGGCGTCGAAGTACGCGTAGTCCAATTGAATGTCGGGGAACTCCTCCCGCCCGATTTCCGTGAAGACCTCGCGGAAGAAGCGATGGGCCCCCACGATGTTGGACTTGTCCACGCAGGTGACCTTCCCCAGCTTGTTGCGCTTCCGGGCCAAGCGGAACGCGAAGCGCACCACGCGCTCCGTGGCCTCGCGGGTGATCCTGATGGGGGTCATCTTCCCGCCGGGGATCTCGTGGGTCTCGCCCGTGTAGGCGTCCTCCGTGTTCTCGCGAACGATCACGTAATCGACGTTCTCGGGCTTCCAGACTGTGAGAAATTCCCCCGAGATGCGGGTCCGCACTCCGGGGTAGAGCTTGATGGGGCGCACGTTCGCGTACAGATTTAAGCGCTTGCGGTTGCCGATGACGGGGGCAAAGCCCGCCAGCTGGGGCTCGGGGTAGGGCCTGCCCGGCTCGGTCATCACGGGTTTTCCGTCGACCTCGTGGCCGACGGCCCCCAGGAAGACGGCGTCGGCGGCCTCGCAGCGCTCGTAGGAGCCGGGGGGCCACTCCTCCCCGTGCTCCAGATAATAAGCGCCCCCGCAGGGGATCTCCTCGACCTCGAAGGAAACGCCCAGGAGCCGCTCAACTTCGCGGAGGACGCGCAGCGCTTGGGCCGTCACTTCGGGGCCCACCCCGTCCCCCGGCAGCACGACGATGTGGTAGCGCTCTTTCATCGGGGATCGCGGGTATTATAGAGTACAAACCCGGCCCGCGCACCGATATGACCCAGCCGTGCGCCCGCGCTAGACCTCCACGCTTCCTAAGTACGCCTCGCGCACCCGGGGGTCGCGGAGGATCTCCTCGGGGGAGCCCTCGGCCAGGAGCCGTCCGAAGCTCATCACCAGCACCCGGTCCACCAGGCGCATCACGCCCCGGATGTTGTGGTCGACGAGCACAACAGCCATCCCCTGGGAGCGCAGCTCTCGGATTGCCCTTGAGAGTTCCTCAACCTCCTGATGGGTAAGTCCCGCAAACGGCTCGTCCAGCAGCAAGAGCTTGGGGGAGGTGACCAGCGCGCGGGCGATCTCCAGGCGCCGCAGCCCCGCCTGGGGGAGGGCCGTCGGCAGCTTTTCCAATTCCCCCAAGAGCTTCACGCGCCGGGCCGCCTCCCGGACCCGCTCCGCTCCCCCCCTGACCCGCCCCCACAGGCGATTGGCGTACGTCCCCAGCTCCAAGTTCTCCAAGACGGTCATGCACGGGCAGCACTGGGCGATCTGGAAGGCCCGCGCGATCCCCGCCCCCACCACGCGGTAGGGCGGCCAGCCCGTGATGTCCCGCCCCTCAAAGAGAATCCGCCCCCGGTCCGGGCGCAGCGCCCCCATGATGAGGTTTAAGACGGTCGTCTTGCCCGCGCCGTTGGGGCCGATCAGGCCGACGATCTCCCCCCGATCGACGCGGAAGCTCAGGTCGTAGACGGCCTGCAGCCCCCCGAACGCCTTCGAGAGCCGCTCGACCCGGAGGAGGTCGGGCCGCGCGGCGCCGCGGGGGCGCTTCTCCTCCTTTTGCTTTTTCTTTTGCTTTTGTCTTTGTTTTTGCGTTTGCTTCCGGCTCAACGCGTCCCTCCTGTCCCCGCGTCCGGGGCTTGGCCCAGGGAGAGCGGTCGGCGCAGGGGTTTTACGAGCAGGGGCAGGAGCCCCTGCGGGGCCACGAGCACCAGGACCACCAGGAGCACCAGAAACACCAGGGTGATCCACCCCTGCCCCTCCAGGAAGCGCAGCGCCTCCACCCTCAAGGGGAGGTCGGCCAAGTACTGCTGGCCCGCCTTCAGGAAGAGGGCCCCGAGCATCGGCCCCACGATGGTGCCCAGGCCCCCCAGCACGGCGGCCACGAGGATGAGCAGCGAAAGATCGAGGCTGAGCACCCCGTCGGGCCCTCCCGGTTGGAGGACGGGCAGCACGGGCAAATGCACGTAAAGGGCCCCGGCCAGCCCCGCCACCCCCGCGCTCACCATGAAGGCCGCCACCTTGAACTTGGCCGGGTTGATTCCCGCCGCGGCCGCCGCGGTCTCGTTCTCGCGAATCGCCTCGAAGACCGCGCCCCAGCGCGAGTGGGCCACGCCCACCAACAGGAGCCCCAACAGCGCCATCACCCCCAGGGCGTAGTAGTACGTGATCTGCTTGACGGTCGCGTAGGGCACCTCGTACCCCAGGGGCGGGAAGAAGCTCCGCGGCGAGAAGCTCAGCCCCGAGACGCCCTTGGTGACGTCGGAGTAGATGAGCACGAGCTTGAAGGCCGCCAGCAAGGCGATGAGGGTGGCCAGGGCCAGGTACGGCCCCTTGAGCCGGACGGCGGGGACGCCCACCAGCGCCCCGACGCCCACGGCGGCCAGCGTCCCCAGCGGGATCGTGACCGGCGGGGGCCACCCCGCGTAGTAGCTCAGGAGCCCGCTCGTGTAGGCCGCGGTCCCGATGAAGAGCGCGTGTCCCAGGTTGACCTGCCCGGCGTAGCCCCCCAGAAGATCCCAGCTCA
>JALUUA010000138.1 GCA_027021605.1 Candidatus Bipolaricaulota bacterium
ACGAGATGATCGTGATCGTCCCCCGGGAGGAGGAGCTTCGCAACTTACGGCAGATCTGGATCGCGACGTGTCCCCTCACCCACGAGACCCGGCCGGAGATCCTCCAAGGGGTCGAACTCATCCAGCAGATGCTCGAGGAGCGGGCGCAGGGGTTGATTCGAGCCCTGAGCGTCCGCGACGACGCGCTGCCGGGGTACTTCGCCTCCCTCTTCGAGAAGCGCGGCTGGCTGCGCTGCTCGTAGCGCGCCGGCCCGCCGCTGCGCCATGCACCGCCTCATCCGCGGGCTGATCCTCTGGGTGGAAGCGCATCCCGGGCTCACCCTCCTGGGCGTCGGGGCTCTCTCGGCGTTCTTCCTGGGGGTTCTCCTCACGAAGGGCCTCACCTTCGAGACGGACTTCAAGAAGTTCCTCCCCGAGGACGATCCCGCGGTCCGGCGCCTCAACGAGGCCGAAGCGACCTTCGGCTCCCAGGACCTCTTCTTGATCGCCCTGGAAGCCCCCGAGGGGGAGACGATCTTCCGGCCCGAGACCCTTAAGAAATTCAAGGAGCTGGAGGAGAGGCTCGCGGAGATCGTCGGGGTGGACGAGGTGCGCGGCCCGGCCACCGCCTACGTGATCTACGGCACCCCCGACTCCGTGGTCGTCGAGCGGGCGATGAAGCGGATCCCCCAAACCCCCGAGGAGGTGGAGCAATACCGGCAAAGGGTGATGGGGGACCGCACGATCCGCGGCTGGCTCCTCAGCGAGGACGGGCGGGCCGGGGCCATCTCCGTCCAACTGGAGGTCTGGGCCGACGCCCCCACCGTGGTCGCCCAGATCGAGGAGCTCATCCGCCCCTACCGCGGCCCGGAGAGGATCTACCTGGTGGGCGAGCCCGTCTTGCGGAGCGCCACGGCCCTCAGCATGATGCGGGACCTGCGCGTGCTCACCCCCTTCGTCGTGCTGGTGATGGTCCTGGTGTTGTGGCTGAGCTTCCGCAGCGTCCGGGGCGTGGTCCTCCCCGTCTCGGTGGTGCTGGTGAGCACCCTCTGGACCGTGGGCTCGATGGCCCTCTTCGGGGTCCCCATGACCCCGTTTGCCGTGGTGCTCCCCGTGATGCTCATCGCCATCGGCGCGGCGGACGGGATTCACATCCTGAACAAATACTACGAGGAGGCCGCCGAGCGCTCCGACTCCGACGACTCCCCCGCGACGCGCCGGGCCGTCGTCCGGGCCACCCTGGAGGAGATGGCCGTCCCCGTCATCCTCACGTCTCTCACGACGGCGGCGGGGTTCTTGGCGCTGATGGCCTCGTTCCTGTGGCCCCAGCGCCAGTTCGGGGTCTTCACCGCCCTGGGGATCTTGTACGCCATGGTGCTCTCACTCACACTTCTTCCGGCGCTGCTCGCGCGCCTGCCGCTCCCTCCACTCCGGCGCGAGGACTACTTCGAGCGCAGCCTTCTCGCGAAGGGGCTCTCGGGGTGGGGCCGGGCGGTGGCCCGCCGCCCCACGGTCACGCTGCTGATCTCCGGGGCGGTCCTCGTGGGGTTCGCCGTGGGGATCCCCCGGCTGGAGGTCGAGACCCGGGCCGACGAGTTCCTGGGCCAGCAGCATCCCGTGGTGCAGGCGATGTACGCCATCGAGCGCCACTTCGGCGGGGCCTACCACCTGGCCATCGAGATCGACACGGGTCGCCGAGACGGCCTCAAGGACCCCGCGGTCCTCCAGAAGATCGCGGCGCTCGACGACTGGCTCGAGGCCCGACCCGAGATCGGGCGGGTCGCCTCCATCGCGGACGTGGTGCGCCAGCTCCACTGGGTGCTGCGCGGCTCCGACGACCGCTATTACGCCGTCCCCGAGGACCCGCGCCTGGCCGCCCAGCTCTTCATCTTGTACGGGGGCAAGCCGGGCCCGCTCTTTCTGGGCGACTTCAGCAAGGGCGAGGTCCTGGCGCGGCGGGTCAACATCGGGAGCACACGCATGGCCCGGCTCGTCCGCGAGGTCCAAGAATATCTGGACCAAAACTTCAACGGCCCCGGGGAGCCCAAGGCCCGCCTGGTGGGCCCCACCCAGGCGTACGTGGCCCTCTTGGCCCGCATCATCCACAGCCAGATCACGAGCCTCTCGGCCAGCTTCGTGGCCGCTGGGGTGATCGTGACCTTGCTCATGGGCTCCGCGATCGCGGGCCTGCTCAGCCTCCTCCCCCTGGTCCTCACGATCCTCATCGAGTTCGGGGTGATGGCCTACGCGGGCCTGCCCTTGGATATGGGCACGATCATGCTGGGCTCGATCGCCATCGGGGTCGGGATCGACTACGCCATTCACTTCTTGCATCGATTCCGCCTGGAGAGCCAACGGGGCGCGGGCGCCGCGGCGGCGTTCCCGAGCACCCTGCGCACGGCGGGCCGCGGGATCGCCTACAACGCGATCTCCCTCATGCTGGGCTTTGCCGTGCTGCTGGCCAGCTCGTTCCAGAGCCTGGTGACGTTCGGGCTGTTGTTGGTCCTCACGATGCTCATCAGCAGCTTAAGCAGCTTTACCGTCATCCCGGCGATCCTGCTGCTCCGCCAACCCGCGTTTCTCCTAAGACCGAGCCCGATCTGGGAGCCCCCGGCCCAGGCCCCGACCCAGGCCCAGGAGACGGCAACGACAAACCCGAAATAACCGCTACAATAACGAAACGACAGGAGGGTGAACGACGATGATCCAAAACGCCAGGAAGATCTCACGGATCCTGCTGCTGACCGCGGTCGCATTCGGATTGGGAGCGCTCACGGGTGCGGGAGCGGGTGCGGGTGTGGGCGTCGCCCAAGACGGCCCTCCCACGGGCGACGAGATCCTCGAGAGGGCCGCCGAGGAGAGCTCCTTCGTCCCCGAGGGGAGCCGGATCTCGATCATCGAATTTGACATTCTCTTCCCCGACGGGACGACCCAGACCCGCACGTTCGCGTTCTTCGGCAAGCGGGATGATACGGGCGAAAAGCTCCTCATCTACTTCTTGGAGCCCGAGCTGGAGTGCGGGACGATCTTCTTAAGCTTTGACCCCGCGGACCCCAACGAGGAGACGCGCCTGTGGCTCTTCCTCTCCGGGCTCGGCCAGGTCAAGGAGCTCGTCTCCGAGGAGGACCGGGACGCGAGCTTCGCCGGGAGCAACCTCCAGAACGACCAAGTCGGGGGCGGCTTCGATCTCAGCCAAGACTACACGGGCGAGCTTCTGGGCGAGGAGCCCCTCAGGGTCACGTGGCTCGGCGAGGAGACGGAGCGCGTGGCCTATAAGGTGGCCCTCACGCAGCGGCCCGAGGTGGAGGTGGACTTCCCCACGGGCACCGTCTGGGTGGACAAGGCGGAGTTCCTGACGCTCAAGGGCGAGTTCAACAACGAAGCCGGGCAGCTCGAGCAGAGGATCACCCTCGACGCGTTCGTGGAGTTCGCGGGCGATCTCGTCCCCGACCTCATCGTGGTCGAGAACGTGCTCGATGGCAGCAAGACGACCGTGCGGACCCGGGAGCGCCGCGTGGTCGAGCCGGAGCTGCCCGACTCCATCTTCGAGCCCGAGAACCTCAAGGACTTCAACCCCGAGGACTTCGGGGTCGACTCGCCCTGCGTGCCGTAGCGCATCGCAGCGCCGACGTTAAGACTACATAAGACTACAAGGGCGACGCTAAGGAGGGAGACATCTCGTGAACAAGCGCGACTTCGTCTCGTTGGCCGACTACGCGCGGGAGGAGGTCTGGGAGCTGCTGCAGACGGCCAAGCAGCTCAAGATCGCCCACAGGGCGGGTCAGGAGCAGCCCGTCTTGCGCAATAAGACGCTGGCGATGATCTTCCAGAAGCCCTCGCTGCGCACCCGGGTCTCCTTCGAGGTGGGGATGACCCAGCTGGGGGGCCACGCCGTTTACCTCGCCCCGAGCGACATCCAGCTCGGGAAGCGCGAGACGACCGAGGACATCGCCAAGGTCTTGTCGCGCTACTGCGACGGGATCATGGCCCGGGTCTTCGGCCACGAGATCGTCGAGGAGCTGGCCCGCCACGCCTCCGTGCCCGTGATCAACGGGCTCTCCGACCGGGAGCACCCCTGCCAGATCTTGGGCGATCTCCTCACGGTCTGGGAGCACAAGGGGCGCCTGGAGGGCCTCAAGCTGGCCTGGGTGGGCGACGGGAACAACGTCTGCCACTCGTGGCTCCAGGCCGCGCCCAAACTGGGGATGGCGATGAGCGTGGCCACCCCGGAGGGCTTCGAGCCCCTCCCCGAGATCGTCGAGTACGCCCGGAAGTTCGGGCCCGTGGAGCTCACCCACGACCCCGTCGAGGCCGTCCGGGGCGCCGATGTCGTGTACACGGACGTCTGGGCCTCGATGGGGCAGGAGGCCGAGGCGGAGCAGCGCCGCCGCGTGTTCAAGCCGTTCCGGGTAAACCAAGAGCTCATCAAGCACGCCGAGCCCGACGCGATCGTGATGCACTGCCTGCCGGCCCACTACGACGAGGAGATTCAATACGAGGTGGCCCACGGGCCGCAGGGCGTGATCTTTGACCAAGCGGAGAACCGCCTCCACGCCCAGAAGGCGATCCTCGTGCTGCTGATGCGCTGACGCTCCCATGGCGGAGAAGCTCGCGGTCACGGGTCCGCCGGGCTCGGGGAAGACGACCCTCTGCGGGCGCCTGGTCGAGGCCCTGCGATCCCGATACCGCGTGGGCGGGATCCTCACGCGCGAGCTGCGCGACCCCCAGGGAAAGCGCGTCGGCTTCGAGGTCGAGGACCTCGCCACGGGGGAAAAGGGGCTTCTCGCCCACGTCTCCCAGGGGCGGGGCCCGCGGGTGGGGAGGTACCGCGTGAACGTTCGGGATGTCGAGCGGGTGGCCGTCCCCGCGGTCCTGCGGGCCGTCGAGGGGGCGGATCTCGTGATCATCGACGAGGTCGCGCCGATGGAGCTCTCCAGCGCAAAATTTATCGCAGCCGTCGAGCGGGCCCTCGGGAGCGAAAAACCCGCGGTGATCACGTTCCAGCAGCGCTCGCGCCATCCCCTGGTGGAGCGCCTCCGGCGGGAGTGCGCGGTCTACGAGATCACCCCCGGCAATCGGGATAGGATCTATGCCCACATTTTAGACGTTCTCCTGCGCCGGCCGGACTAGCCCCTATCACGGGCGTTTCGCCCGGGCGGCCGGGGGCGGAATTTGACCCTTTGGACCTCAGGAAGTACACTTTTCGCCACCCGGTTACCCGGGGTAGCCACGACCAAAGGAGGATTTCGGATGGTCCTAGACCTGTCCAAGTTGCCGAAGGATTTCCCGCGACGGTTTGTCCCCGAGCAGGCCCGGCTGGCCGAGTGGGAGGAGATCGAGCCCCTCTTCGACGAGCTGGAACGCCGCGCCTCCCAGACCGACAGCCCCGAGGCGCTGGAGGAATGGCTCCTCGACCGCTCGGAGCTCACGGCCGCCGTCCACGAGGAGGGCTCCGTGCGCTACATCCGCATGACCTGCCAGACGGACAACCCCGACTACGAGAAAGCCTATCTCTACTTCGTCGAGGAGATCGAGCCCCGGCTCAAGCCCCGCTTCCACAAGCTGAACGAGCTTTATCTCAAGAGCCCCGCCCGCTCCCGACTCCCCCGGGAGCGCTACGAGGTGCTGGACCGCAAGACCGAGAACGCCGTGGCCCTCTTCCGCGAGGAGAACGTCCCCCTCGAGACGGAGGAGGAGAAGCTGGGGCAGCGATACCAGAAGCTCACGGGCGCGATGACCGTGGAGTACGACGGCAAGGAGCAGACCCTCCAGCAGATGGCCCGCTACCTCGAGGAGCCCGACCGCGGGGTGCGCCGGGAGGCGTGGGAGCTGGTGGCCGAGCGCCGCCTCAAGGACCGCGAGGCGATCGACGAGATCTACGACGAGCTGTTGGCCCTTCGCCAGAGGATCGCGCAGAACGCCGGGTTCGCCGACTACCGGGAGTACGCCTTCCGCAAGCGGGAGCGCTTCGACTACACGCCCGAGGATTGCGCCCGCTACCACGAGGCCGTCGAGCGCTATGTCGTCCCCCTCTACCGGGAGCTGCAGCGCCAGAGGCAGCGCGAGATGGGCCTCTCCGAGCTTCGCCCCTGGGACCTTAACGTAGATCCGCAGGGCCGTCCGCCGCTTCGGCCCTTCGAGACGGCCCAGGAGCTGATCGACGGCTGCCGGGAGATCTTCACCCGGGTGGACCCGGAGCTGGGCCAAAAGTTCGCCCGGATGGCCGAATTGGGGCTTTTAGATTTAGAGAGCCGCAAGGGGAAGGCCCCGGGCGGGTACCAGGCCACCCTGGAGGAGCACCGGCTGCCGTTCATCTTCATGAACGCCGTGGGGCGGGACGGGGACGTCCGGACCCTGCTCCACGAGGGCGGGCACGCCTTCCACTCGTTTGCCGCGCGCGAGGAGCCGTTGGTGACGTACCGCCACGCGCCCCTCGAGTTCGCGGAAGTCGCCTCCATGGGCATGGAGCTTCTGAGCGCTCCCCATTTGGAGGTCTTCTACGCCCCGGAGGAGGCGGAGCGCTCCCGCCGGGAGCACCTCGAGGGGATTGTGGGCATTCTCTGCTGGATCGCCACCATCGACGCCTTCCAGCACTGGATCTACACCCACCCCGGCCACACCCGCCAAGAGCGCGAGGAGAAGTGGCTCGAGCTGCGGAGGCGCTTCGGCGGGATCGAGAGCTGGGACGGCTACGAGGACGCGCTGCGGTCGCTGTGGCACCGCCAGCTCCATCTGTTCCTGGTGCCCTTCTACTACATCGAGTACGGGATCGCCCAGCTGGGGGCGTTGGGGATCTGGCTGCGCTCCCAGAAGGACTATGAGGGCGCGGTGGCGGCCTACAAGCGGGCCCTGGCGTTGGGGGGATCGAAGCCCCTGCCGCAGCTCTTCGAGGCCGCGGGGCTCCCGTTCGACTTCGGGGAGCGGGCCGTCGCCCAGGCCGCTTCCGGACTCAAGACGGCCTTGGAGATCCCTTAGGAGAATCCCTTAGAGGGGCGACGGGAGGTGAGCGGGCGGCTTCCGGGAGGTGGGAGGCGGAAGCCGCCCGCCGAAGACCTCGGGGAAAAACCTCTGCCCGCGGCCGCGGGCGGGGAAAAACCCCCGAGGCGGTAGGGAGGTCGGTTCGACTTCGTAGCACCGTGCCCCGGTGCATCTCAACCTGCTGCCCGGCACCGCGTCCGCGCCATTATACCAACGGAGCGTTAGCGGAACGTTAAAGCGGGGGTCCATCGGGGAAGGGCCGCGCCCCGAGGCGATTGCCCCGGCCAGAGCGGCGCGCTATTCTATCGGGGAACGATCGAAGGAGTGATGCGAATGAGCGCAGCAGGGCGGGAAGAGGTCGTCATCGTGGACGCGGTCCGCACGCCGATGGGCCGCTTCCAGGGGCGGGTCTCCCAATATAAGGCCCCGGAGCTGGGGGCCCACGTGATTCGGGCCCTCAAGGAGCGAAGCGACCTGGGTGCCGAGGACGTCGATGAGGTGGTGATGGGCTGCGTGCTGCAGGCGGGCCTCGGCCAGGCCCCGGCGCGCCAGGCCGCCGTGCGGGGCGGGCTCTCGCCCAAGGTTCCGGCCCTCACGATCAACAAGGTCTGCGGCTCGGGGCTGAAGGCCGTCATCCTGGCGGCCCAAGCCCTGCAGCTGGGGGAGGCCCGCGCGGTGATCGCGGGCGGGATGGAGACGATGAGCCACGCGCCCTATTTGCTGCTCGGCGCCCGCCAGGGGTTCCGCTACGGGGACCAAAAGCTCGTCGACTCCATGATCCACGACGGGCTCTGGTGCGCCTTTGAAGATCAGCACATGGGCCACGCGGCCGAATACACGGCCCGCAAGTCCCAAATCTCGAGGGAGGATCAAGACCGCTTCGCCTACGAGAGCCACCGGAAGGCCCTTCGGGCGACGGAAGAAGGCAAATTCCAGAACGAGCTCATCCCCCTCGAGACGAAGGAAGGGCTCTTAGACCGGGACGAGACCCCGCGGCCCGACACGTCCCCGGAGAAGCTGGCCCAACTCCGACCCGTCTTCCAGAAGGACGGGACGGTCACGGCCGGAAACGCCCCCGGGCTCAACGACGGCGCCTCCGCCCTTTTGCTTACGACCCGAGAGGAGGCGGAAAGGAGGGGCTGGGAGCCCCTGGCCCGCGTGGTGGGCTACGCCGTGGCCGCCGTCGAGCCCCGGGATCTCTTCTACGCGCCGGTCCACTCGACCCGAAGGCTCTTGGAGAAGCTGGGGATGAGCATCTCCGACTTCGACCTCATTGAGGTGAACGAGGCGTTCGCCGCCCAGGTGCTGGCCGACGGCAAGGAGCTGGAGTGGGATTGGGAGCGCGTGAACGTCAACGGGGGGGCGATCGCGCTGGGCCACCCCATTGGGGCGAGCGGAGCCCGCATCCTCACCACCCTGGTGTGGGCCCTCCGGGACCGGGACGGGGAGTGGGGCTTGGCCACGATCTGCATGGGCGGCGGGATGGGAATCTCGCTGGCCGTCCGGCGCTTGTAAAAAACAGAATGCGCGTCGCCTTCCAGGGGGAGCCCGGCGCCTACAGCCACGAAGCGGCCCTCGCGTACGCGAAAGGGGAGTGCGAGATCGTCCCCTGCCGGGCGTTCCGGGACGCCTTCCGCGCCGTCGCCGATGGGAGCGCGGACGTGGGCATCCTCCCCATCGAGAACTCCCTTACGGGGAGCGTTCACGAGGTCTACGATCTGCTATTGGAATACCCCCTGGAGATCGTGGGGGAGGTCTTTCGGCCCGTCGCCCATCGCCTGCTGGGGGTCCCGGGGGCGCGGCTGGAGGACGTGAAAGCCGTCTACTCCCACCCGCAGGCCCTGGGGCAGTGTACCCGTTTCTTGGAGGAGCTGGGGGCGGAGCAGCACGCGTTCTACGACACGGCAGGGGCCGCCAAGTGGGTAGCCGAGCGGGGGGACCCTACCCAGGCCGCCCTGGCGGGGCCCCTGGCAGCCCGGCTCTACGGGCTCGAGGTCCTGCGGGAGAACATCGCGGACTCGGAGCACAACACGACCCGCTTCTTGGCCCTCGTGCTGCCGGGGGGGCTTGCTCCCCCGGAGGGAGCGTTCCATCTGCACACGCAGTGGCGTACGTCGCTGGTGGTCGAACTCCGGCACGAGCCGGGTGCGCTCTATCGGGCGCTGGGGATCTTCGCCGAGCGGGGGATCAACCTCACGAAGCTCGAGCTGCACACGCAGTGGCGTACGTCGCTGGTGGTCGAACTCCGGCACGAGCCGGGTGCGCTCTATCGGGCGCTGGGGATCTTCGCCGAGCGGGGGATCAACCTCACGAAGCTCGAGTCGCGGCCCCTGCGCACGGAGCGGTGGTGGTATCGCTTCTACCTCGACTTCGAGGGCCACCGCGGGGAACCCCGCGTTCGGGAGGCGCTCGAGCGCCTGGAGCAGCAGGCGATCTTCCTGCGGGTGCTGGGGTCGTACCCCCAGGGGGATTTGCAATCCCCTCCGCTTCCGGATCCTTAAGCCATAGCGGGCACTTGCGGGTTTTGCGGGTCTTCCGGGGAGGAACGTCGCGCTCTTGACAGGGCCATCCATTTCCCTTATAATAGAAGCTGAGGTTGGCTCGCTAAGGGCATTTAGCTTCAGATCGGGCTTTACCGTAACAGTTGATTTTCGCCTCGAAAAGGGCAAACCCGTCGTAAGGCGGGGGCGCAAAGCCACGGGCCTCTCGGGATCACGGGGTAGCCGGGCTGCCGAGGCTCATCAAAAGGGGGAAGCAGGGCATGAGCATCGGCAGCCGGAAGGCTCGGGTTCGGGCACGGTTCATCGGTCTGTTCGGGTTGTTGGTCTTCTCGTTGATCGCCGCCTTCGGCGGCGGTCCCCAATTCCACGCGCAGGCGCAGTCGGACACCCTCGACGACGACCTCTCGGGGTATTGGCGCTTCGACGAGGGCCGGGGGAAGGTCGCCTACGACGAGACGCCCTTCGCCAACGACGGGCGACTGGTGGGGGAGCCGGATTGGGTCCTGGGCCTCATCGAGTTCGGGCTCGACTTCTACGCCCGGCGCGGCTTTTCCGTCCAAGTCGCCGATCACCGCACCCTCGACGCGCGGGAGGAGCTGACCCTCGCCTGCTGGGTCTGCCTGCGCCAGCGGCTCGTGGAGGAGAGCGAGGACGACGCCTTCTCGCTCTTTGCCAAGCCCTTCCAGGAGGCGTACGGCTTGGGCATCGCGCGCGATGAGGGGGTCCTGTTCGGGACCGTCGGCCTGGACGACGGCCGGGCACGCCGCCTCCAGGGGCGCACCGCCGTCCCCTACGACCGCTGGGTCCACGTGGCCTTCAGCTACGACGCGCGCACCGGCGAGGCCCGCCTCTACCTCGACGGGGAGCTCGACGCGGCGGGGCGCATCGGGCCCGGGCCTCTTAAGACCAACGCCGCCCCGCTCCTCCTGGGCGCGGCCCTGGACCCCGACCCCGCCGCGGGCCCCGAGGAGACCTTCCGGGTGCTGCCCGGCATCCTCGACGAGGCCCGCCTCTACCGGCGGGTCCTCTCGGGGGAGGAGATCCTCCGCCTGGCCAAGGAGGCTGCCCTCGCCCCCCAGCAACCCTGCGGCCAGTGCTACGCCCCGCCCGCGGTCGTCGCCCTGCTCGAGGAGTGGGCCCGGGAGCCCGTCATCACGCAGGAGGTCTTCCTGCGCTGGTTGCTCCTCCTGCTGAACACGGCCGATGCGATTCCCATGACCGCGCCCATCGACGAGATCGTGCAGTACTTCTTCACCACGGGCGTGATCCCCGACGCCTTCCCGGTTGACCTGAACGCGCCGATCACCAAGGGCGAGGCGGCGCTGCTGCTGCTGCGGGCGCTCGAGATCGAGACCCCCCTCCTCGACCAGCTGCTCCTCTCGGCGGGGCTGCAGGCCGCGGAGGAGGCCGCGCTGGAGATCGCGGTGCGCGAGGGGCTCGTGCCCCCCGGCGAGCCCGACGACGTCCTCACCGGCCTGGACCTCAACCTCATGAGCGATTGGCTCCTGCAGCGCCTGGAGACGGCCCCGCCCGCCTTCTTCGAGGCCAAGGACGTCGCCTGCGCCCAGGCAAAGCGCCTCTTCCGCCGCCAAGGGCCGACGCCCCCACCACCCCCGGAACCGCCCTCCAGCTAAAGCGCGAAAGGGGGCCCTGAGCATGAACATCCGAAGTGCTGCCATCGGAACCCAACCCCTAAAGGGCGCTTCCCGCGGGCGGGGGCTTGTCCTACGGCCTCCGTGCGCCGCCCGGCCGCAGCTCTCGCTCGTCGTCCCGGCCCACAACGAGGAGGCCGTCATCGCGGAGACCCTCCAGGGCTACCGGGACCTGCTGGGGGAGCGGGGCTTGCGCTACGAGATCCTGGTGGTGATGAACGGCTGTACCGATGGGACGCCGGAGCGCGTCGCCGCC
>JALUUA010000139.1 GCA_027021605.1 Candidatus Bipolaricaulota bacterium
CATGGAAGCCTCGGAGGAGGAGCTGATGGAGGTCAAGGGGATCGCCCAGGTCCGGGCGCGCGCCATCCGCATCGGGCTCCAGCGCCTGAAGCGAAGCTTACTGCTCTGGGAGTGAAATCAAGCATCCGAATGGTTCTTCTCACGGTGAAGGCCCGTTATGGGAAAGCGTTTCCCCGAGGAGGAGCGCATGCGGGTTGAGTATGATGCGGAGAGGGATCTGTTGTATCTGGGGTTTCGGCCGCGGGCGAAGGCCGCTCGAACCGAGACGATCTGCCCCGGTGTTTATGCCGACTTCGATCGCGAGGGAAGGCTCATCGGACTGGAAATCTTGGATGCTTCCGAGTGGCTTGGGGATCGGATTCAACCGGCGAGAAAAGTGACCTCCGCTAAGGGCGGGGAACAGGGGTGAGTCTGTGTGGACGCACAACAGGAATGGGAGAAACTTCAAGCTGCCGCAAGCTTTCTAAGGGGGCGCGTTCCCGAATCCCCCAAGATCGGGCTCGTGATGGGCTCCGGGCTCTCCGCAGCCCTCGGCCCCTTAGACCGCGAAACGAGCGTGCCCTGGGGGGAGATCCCCCACTTCCCGCAGCCCACCGTCGAGGGCCACGCCGGGGAACTGACCTTCGGGACCCTTGCGGGCAAGAGCCTTGTAGTCCAGCGGGGGCGGGTGCACTATTACGAGGGCCGCTCGATGCGCGAGATCGTCTTCCCCGTGCGCCTGCTGAAGCTCTTAGGGGTGGAGATCCTGGTGCTCACGAACGCCGCCGGGGCCATTAACGATGCCTTTAGCGTGGGGGATTTCGTCTTGATCACCGACCACATCAACACGATCCCCGACAACCCCTTGCGTGGTCCCAACCTAGACGCGCTGGGGCCCCGCTTTCCCAACCTCAACGACGCCTACAGCCCCCGGCTTCGGGGGCTGGCCCACGAGGCCGCCCGGGAGGTCGGGCTCACGCTGCGGGAAGGGGTGTACGTGGCCACCCCCGGCCCGATGTACGAGACGCCCGCCGAGATCCAAGCCTATAAGCGCCTGGGGGCGGATCTGGTGGGGATGAGCACCGTTCCCGAGGTGATCGCCGCGCGCCACTGCGGCCTGGAAGTGTTGGGGATCTCGTGCGTCACGAACTACGCCGCGGGCATCCGACCCGAGGCCCGACCCACCCACGAGGAGGTTCTGGAGGTCACCCAGCAGCGCGAGCAGGATCTCGCAAAGCTCCTTCGCGCCCTGCTCCCGCGGCTGTAACAGCAGCGCTCCTCGTTCATCTCCGTGCCCATCGGGTTCCCAAGGGGAGCGTAACACAGGCCACGTTCACGTGTCTTCTTCGGGGGTGTCGGAGTTTATCCCCCTCCCGGGCCTCCCGCCCTTCTTCGGGGGCACCGATCCGCGCTACGCTCTGCTCTGCGCAGAGAGGAGCGTGGGTGTCGTGGAGAACTGGCCGTGGATCTTGGCCGCGGCAGCGGCGGTCGCAACGGGGCTGGCGTGGGTTATAGGCGGTCCCCCGCAGGTGGCCGTGCACGTCCCTGAAAACGTCGTCCAGGAGGTGGCCGACCAGGCCGCGCCCGCGATCGAGGGGGTCCAGGCCGCCGCCCTCCTCCTCCAGGAGGAGGCCAAGGCGATCGAGCGCTCCAACGAGGCCGTCCGCCGAATGGCCAACTTCGTGACCGCCACCGCCGTGGCCGCCGTTCTGCTGCTGATCCTGACGAGTTTGTTAACGCACCGCCAGGTGAGCCGCCTCTCGGGGCTGGTGGGCCGCTGGCTGGAGATCGAGGAGCACCGCTCCGCCCGCTTCCAGGAGCTGATGGAGCAGATGGCCCTTTCCACGCAGTCGCAACCCCCGTCCTCGTCACCATCCCCATCCCGCTCCCCCGACGGGAACGGCTCCGAGCCCCTTTCGACGCCGAAGTTCCGCCCCTGGTCCTAAGAGGACAACCCGAGCCGCCGGGCCCACTCGGCCCACTCCTCCGGGAAGGCCGGGTAGAAATTCCCCAAGCTGCGGGCCACCGGCGTGTCGTCGTGAGCCCGCACGGCGGTCGCCCGCACGGTGACCCGGCGGGGGTGGGCTTCGGTGACCTCCGCCCGCAGCCGGAGGGGCTCGCCGGGCCGGGCGGCCTGGGCGAACTTGATGCGCAGCTCCCGCGTGACGCAGAACGCCTCCGCGCGGTAGGACGCCGCCCAAATCGAGATCTCGTCCAACAACCCCGTGAGAATGCCCCCGTGGACGAGGTCGGGATAGCCCACGTGGTGCTCCTTCGGGATGAAGACGGCGGTGACCACCCCGCTCTCGGGGTCGAGGTGGGAGCGCAGTCCCAGCGACTGGGGGTTCAGCGCGGGATCGCCGCAGACGAAGCACGACTTGTAGCGGGGCAGCTCGATGGGCATCGTCTCGTTTTCGTCCCGTTTGCGATCAGAGCTTGTACCCGATCTTGCGCAGGAACTCTTTACGCTCTTGGACCTGTTCTTCCGTCTCGATGCCCTTCGACTTTACGCCGTCGATGACGCCCAGGATCCCCCGCCCCTGCTCCGTCTCGGCGATAACGACTTCCACGGGGTTGGCCGTGGCGCAGTAGATGCGGCAGACCTCCGGGACCATCTTGACGGCGTTGAGCACGTTGATGGGGAAGCAGTCCCTCAGCAGAATCAAAAACGCGTGTCCCGTCCCCAGCCTATAGGCGTTCTGCTTGGCCAGCTCCGTGAGTTCGGGGTCCGTCCCGCTCCAGCGCACCAAGGCAGGCCCGGAGGATTCGCAGAACGCCAGTCCAAACTTGATGCCGGGCACAGACGTGACGAGCGCCTCGTGCAGGTCCTCCACGGTCTTGATGAAGTGCGATTGTCCCAGGATGAGATTGACCTCCTCCGGCTTCTCGATCTTTACGGTAAGAAGTTCCATCCAGCACCTCCTTGTTGGGCTAAGCGCTTGAGCAGCGCAACGAGGCGCTTAGCCGGAACTCGCGGCCACCTCGGGGACATGGTCTTGCACCCTCAACACGATCTCTACTTGTCCCTGAAAGCCCTTTTCCTCTTCGACATAGAGCTGAGCTGCCTCCTTAACGTTTTTTAGTAGCTCGTCTAAGGAGTCCGCAAATGTGTAGATGCTGTGCTCGCGGGCACGGGCACACCAGCTTTCTCCATCCCAATAGGCTTCAAACTCGATTCGTGCCGTAGGCACAAAGCTCACCCCCACGGAGTCTACTGTCCCTTGCGCCGATCCGTCAACTTCTTAAGAACGCATGAACCCCGGCCCCGATTTCGGCATTCACCGTGTAGCGACCCCGCTCCGAGGAGACTATAATGTCGGACCCGATATATCGAAGTCGATAACAAGGGGAAAAGCGAGCAAGAAGGGAGCAATCGGCGATGATGCACGGGCGAGCGCGAACCCTCGTTGCGGCGTTAACGGTGCTTCTCTTCAGTGCGCTGCTGGGGTTTCCCCGGCAGGCGGGTGTGATCGAGAGCGGGACCTTCTTCTTCCAGATCGAGGGGGACGTCGGGATCGAGGGCTTCACGTACGAACGGCTCCCCGACGGAAACCTCAAACTTTCCTCGGAGTTTCAGGCCCTCTCCGAGGAGCTGGTGGTCGATTTCGGGACGGACAAGCTCTTCACCCAGGAGGTCGTCCTCACCCCCGATCTAGAACTCGTCTCCTACCGGGTGGACTCGGACACGGGACGGGGGCGGTTCTTCGTCGAGGTGACGGTGGAGGACGGGATCGCCACCATTCGGTTTGAGTTTGTGGACCCCGAGGGCGAGACGGAGCGCGGCGAGCGCCAGGTGATTCTCGAAGACGAGGTGATCACCACCGGGATCGCCGCCAGCCAGTTCTTCCTCATGCAGGAGTTTCTCAACGAAAAGCTCGATCTTCGCGAGGGGGAAAGGAGAACCCTGATAGCCTTCGACCCCACGGACATCGACGAGCCCTTCGTGGAGCTTGTCTTCGAGCGCTTGGCTCCCGTGATCCTCGAGGACGTGCGCACCAAGCGGCAGCTCCGCGCGGCGCGGGTGGCCGTCCAGCAAGAGGATTTCCGCGCGGAGCTTCTGGCCTGCGAATCTCAAGAGGAGGGGGAAGAGGGCCCCTGCACGGAGCCGGGGCGTTTTTTGGGCTTTATCTCGAGCACGGCCACCCTCGCCGGGGTGCGCGTCCAAGACGCTCCGGGCGGCGGGGCCCTGGTCGTAGACGTCGCGCCCGGGTCGTTCGCCGCCCAGGCCGGGCTCCAAAGGGGCGATGTCATCACGCACGTAGACGGCATTCGGGTCGACGACGCGCGGGATCTGCGCAGCCTTATCCGCTTCCGCGACCCCAGCGAGCCCGTCACCCTCACGGTCCTGCGGGGCAACGAAACCCTGGAGATCGAGGTGCGTTTGAGCGGTTCTCGGCTCCTCGTCTTCCGGGTCGACCTCTTCGAGGGCGGCTTTACGGTCTTGGGGGAGGCCGGATCCGAGGGGGCTCCCTGATGGGCGAGAGGGGAATCGTCCGCGCCGAGAACTTGGTGAAGGTCTACCGCATGGGCAAGGTCGACGTGCGGGCCCTCGACGGGGTTTCGCTCACGATCCCGGAGGGGGAGTTTCTGGCGATCATGGGGCCCTCGGGCTCGGGGAAGAGTACCTTGATGAACCTCATCGGCTGCCTCGACAAGCCCACCTCGGGGACGCTCCTCGTGGACGGCCAGGATGTCACCCGGCTGGGCGATCGCCGCCTGGCGAAGCTGCGGGGGCGCACGATCGGGTTCGTCTTCCAGACCTTCAACCTGATCCCGCGGATCAGCGCGCTGGACAACGTGCTGCTCCCCATGGGGTTAGTGGGGGCGATCCCCAAGTCCCAACGCCGCAAGCGGGCCATTGAGCTGTTAGAGCAGGTGGGCTTGGGCCACCGCGTAAGGCACATGCCCAACGAGCTCTCGGGCGGGGAGCGGCAGCGGGTGGCGATCGCCCGCGCCTTGGCCAACGATCCCAAATTACTCTTGGCCGACGAGCCCACGGGAAATTTGGACACGAAGACGGGGCGCGCCATCCTCGAGCTCTTCAAGGAGCTCCATAGGCAAGGCCGTACGATCGTTTTGGTCACCCACGACCCCGATGTGGCTTCCTACGCCGAGCGCATCGTGCGTTTGGTGGACGGGAGGATCGTCGCCGTGGAGACGAGTCCCTCGGCCGTTGACCGCGGCAGAGGGGTGGAAGTCGCGGCAGGTCCAAAGGAGGGGGCCCATGGAGCTGCGTGAGGCCGTGCGTCTTAGCTTTACGAACATCAAGAGCCACAAGCTGCGAAACGTGCTGGCCGTCTTGAGCGTCACCATCGGGATTGCGGCCGTGATCGCGGTGGTGACGATGAGCAAGGGGTTCGAGTCGGCGCTCCTTACCCTGCTGACCAAGGACATGCTCCGGGCGAACATGATCCTCGTCACCGTCGAGGGGAGCCGGTCGCTCTTCGGCAGCGATCAGGTCTTCACCCTGCGGGACGTTGAGAACGTCCGCGCGATGGAGGGGGTGGAGGCCGTGGACGTCTTCTCCCGGGTCAACGGGAACCCCTTGAAGTTTCGCGGTCGGGTTCTCCCGGGGAACGTGCGGATCACGACGAGCCGGGAGATCATCCCCGTGGATGCGGGGCGCTTCGTGGAGGGCCCGGGGGAGGTGGTGATCGGCCCGGAGGTGGCTCGGGTCATCTGCCAGAGGCTCCTGGCGGAGGAGTTCCCGGACCTGGCGAAGGAGGAGCGGGAGCAGCGCTGTGAGCGCCCCGGTCGCACCCCCGAGGTGGCACAGCGGGTCCTGGGGCAGGTCGTCGAGCTCACCTACCTCGATGCAGAGGGCAAGGTCCACCGCAACGAACCCCTCACGGTGGTCGGCATCGTCAAGGAGTCCGAGTTCCTCCACCCGGAGTACTCGTACGTGAGCGTCGACTATCACGGCTTCACGGAGACGATCGGGGGCGAGGAGATGCCCGTGTTCACGGGCATCGTGGTGAGCGTGGCCCACATCAACGCGCTGGAGGCGGTAGCGGAACAGCTGCAGGAGTACTTTAACAGCTACATGTCCGACGCGCGCAAGCTCCTGGGCGACGACAAGGACATCGAGGTGAGCACCCTCAAGGAGCTGGTCGACGAGATCCAGAAGAACTTCGCCCAGTTTACCGTTTGGATCGGGGCAATCGCCGTGGTGGCCCTGCTGGTGGGGATGATCGGGGTGATGAACATCATGCTCATCACGGTCAAGGAGCGGACCCGCGAGATCGGGGTGATGAAGGCCACGGGCGCGACCCGGGGCGGGGTCCTGCGGCTGTTTCTCACAGAGGCTGTGTTCATCTGCGTGCTGGGCGCGATCTTTGGGATTCTGGCGGGGATCGGGCTGGCCGAGGTGTTCAACCGCTTTACGGTCTCCCTGTTCGAGATGGACGAGCCGATCCCCTTGGTGTTCGTGTGGGACTGGTACGCCGTCGCCGTGATCACGGGGATGATCGTGGGGATCGTAAGTGGCTTGTATCCCGCCTGGCAGGCGGCGCGGGTGAACCCGATTGAAGCGCTGAGATATGAGTAAACTCTAGCACTCCAGAGACACTCAAAAGGGGGCTGCTTGCTGGGCAGCCCCGCTCCTACTCGTCGAGCTCGTCCTATGCTGTGCTGTATGGCTCTCTCAGCGAGACGAGGAGCTTTGAGAGCGCTCCCATTCGTCAATGACGCGTCGGAGTTCTTCGGCTAATATTTTGAGGTTTTCAGGCTCAAACTGCGCTTTGAAGGCAGGATAGCTCAAGGTATCATCATTCGATTGAATCATTTCCCGCCAGCGTTGTACGATGCGATCGTGGGCTCGGCGTTGAGCTTCCCACCACAGTCGCCATGTGGTTTCTTTGGTCATGGGAGGTCGCGGTACGCGAATCTCCTGCCCTTGCGTGCCGACCAGAATAAATGCATCGCCTGTTGCAGGCTTCTGTAATTCCTCAGGAGGGATCCTAGCGAGAATATCCTCAATGTTAGGCCAAGACTCTTGTTGACTCTGTATCCCAATAGAAGTGTGCGATTCTTCTCGTTGAGAGACGTCAGACGGAGAGATTGCACAGGCAGCTAAGCTTCCGGTCAGTGCTACTAGCAGGAGCACTGCAATGACCATTCTCTTGGTGAGTCTCATAGCCTTCACCCCCTTTATTTTAAAGACCTCCATGTCCGGTGTCCCAGGTGGAGCCAATCACCGTGCTACCGTCTTGCTCACCATACCAAGCACAGTAGTTAACTGTCAAGGACTGACTAGAAAGCACAGATATGATATTAAATGGGTACCACATGGATATTCGTCTACTCCTTGTGCTAGAAGACAAAGGCCGATTGACCCCCTTGCGCAGCGAGGAGTAGCCGAAGAAGGGGGATGCTCCCGATAATTAGAATAAGGGTGATCCTCTATGGCTATTCAATCTCACTCCAGGACGCTTGCGGATCTCCTCGACGCGATGACCCGCGAGGGGGAGCTCTACGAAAAGCTCCCCGACGGGAAGGTGCGCTGCTTCGCGTGCGCGCATCGCTGTGTGATCTTCCCGGGGAAGCGAGGCATCTGCCAGGTGCGCTTCAACCGCGGCGGGAGGCTCTACGTCCCCTGGGGCTACGTCAGCTCCCTGCAGTGCGACCCCATCGAGAAGAAGCCCTTCTACCACGTGCTGCCCGGCGGGCGGGCGATGACCTTCGGCATGTTGGGCTGCGACTTCCGCTGCTCTTTCTGCCAAAACTGGATCATTTCTCAGACGCTTAGGGATGACCAAGCCGGCGTGCGCCCCATGCCCATCTCCCCAGGCAAGCTCATCGAGCTGGCCCGGCAGTACGGCGCCCAAATGGTCGCCAGCTCCTACAACGAGCCCCTCATCACTTCGGAGTGGGCGGTGGAGATCTTTACGAGGGCGAAGCGGGAGGGCTTCGTCACGGCCTACATCTCCAACGGGAACGCCACGCCCGAGGTGCTCGATTACTTAAAGCCCCACCTCGATTGCTACAAGGTCGACCTCAAGACGATGCAGGACAAGAACTACCGCCGGCTCGGCGGCGTCCTGGCCAATATCTTAGAGACGATCGAGATGGTCCACGAGCGGGGCTTCTGGATCGAAGTGGTCACGCTGGTGATCCCGGGGTTCAACGACTCCGAGGAGGAGCTGCGCGAGGCCGCAAGGTTCATCGCCTCGGTGTCTCGGGATATCCCCTGGCACGTGACGGCGTTCCACCCCGACTACAAGATGACGGACCGGGGCGGCACCCCGCCCGAGACGCTCATCCGGGCGGCCGAAATCGGGTACGAGGAGGGCCTCCACTTCGTCTACGCGGGGAACCTTCCCGGGTTAGTGGGCCGCTACGAGAACACCTACTGCCCCGGCTGCGGCGCGCTCCTGATCGAGCGCTCCGGCTTCTCCATCCAGCAAAATCGCCTCCAAGGTGGAAAATGTCCCGACTGCGGGCGGGCGATCCCCGGGATCTGGCGGCCTCCGGCTTCGCCCCCCCCCCTCGCCTTGACAAATCCCGGGGGGCCGCTATAATATGCGGCGCCGGAGGCGGGAGATCCTCCGGACTCACGAAACGAACCATCGTTCGCTAACACTTGGGTCTTTGACAAGTGGATAGCGCGACGAGGGTCCTGCCTGTGACCACTTCCCAACGCAGTTCAGTGATGTCCGAGCGAGTATGATCCCGGCTCAGGGTGAACGCTGGCGGCGCGCCTAACACATGCAAGTCGTGCGCGAAAGGCCGACCGTCTTCCCGACCTCCTCGGAGGGAGGGGAGACGGGAAGCCGAGTAGAGCGGCGGACGGGTGAGTAACGCGTGCCTAACCTACCCCCAGGAGGGGGACAACCCCGGGAAACCGGGGCTAATCCCCCATATGCCCACGGCCCACAAGGGCTGCGGGGAAAGGGGGCCTCTCGCAGAAGCTCCCGCCTGGGGAGGGGGGCGCGTCCCATCAGCTCGTTGGTGGGGTAACGGCCCACCAAGGCGAAGACGGGTAGCCGGCCTGAGAGGGTGGTCGGCCACAAGGGGACTGAGACACGGCCCCTACTCCTACGGGAGGCAGCAGTGGGGAATCTTCGGCAATGGGCGCAAGCCTGACCGAGCGACGCCGCGTGCGGGACGAAGCCCTTCGGGGTGTAAACCGCTTTCAGGGGGGAAGAATCCCGGGGGGTCGAACAGGCCCTTCCGGGTGACGGTACCCCCAGAAGAAGGGACGGCGAACTACGTGCCAGCAGCCGCGGTAATACGTAGGTCCCGAGCGTTACCCGGATTCACTGGGCGTAAAGTGCGCGTAGGCGGTCGGGTGTGTCGTCCGTGAAAGCCCCCGGCTCAACCGGGGAACGGCGGACGAAACTGCCCGACTCGAGGGCGGGAGAGGCCGGTGGAGCTACCGGAGTAGCGGTGAAATGCGCAGATACCGGTAGAAACCTCGATGGCGAAGGCAGCCGGCTGGCCCGTTCCTGACGCTGAGGCGCGAAAGCGTGGGGAGCGAACCGGATTAGATACCCGGGTAGTCCACGCCCTAAACGATGCGGGCTAGGTGTTGGCTCCTCTAACCGTGGGCCAGTGCCGCAGCTAACGCGGTAAGCCCGCCGCCTGGGGAGTACGGTCGCAAGGCTGAAACTCAAGGGAATTGACGGGGGCCCACACAAGCGGTGGAGCATCTGGTTCAATTCGATGATAAGCGAAGAACCTTACCCGGGCTTGACATGCCCGTGGTACCAACCCGAAAGGGAAGGGACCTCGTCCCTCGGGACGAGGAGCGGGCACAGGTGCTGCATGGCTGTCGTCAGCTCGTGCCGTGGGGCGTCGGGTTAAGTCCCGCAACGAGCGCAACCCCTGCCCCTAGTTGCCAGCGGTTCGGCCGGGCTACTCTAGGGGGACCGCCGGCGACAAGCCGGAGGAAGGAGGGGATGACGTCAAGTCAGCATGGCCCTTATGCCCGGGGCGACACAGATGCTACAGTGGCCGACACAGCGGGTTGCCAAACCGCAAGGTGGAGCCAATCCCCCAAAGTCGGCCGAGGTTCGGATCGGGGTCTGCAACTCGACCCCGTGAAGCCGGAATCGCTAGTAATCGCGGGTCAGCCATACCGCGGTGAATGCGTACTTGGGCCTTGTACACACCGCCCGTCACACCAGCCGAGTGGGGGGCTCTCGAAGGCCCCGTGCAGGGGACGAAAGAGCCCTTCGCGAGGGGGGTGAAGTCGTAACAAGGTAGCCGTACCGGAAGGTGCGGCTGGATCACCTCCTTTCTAAGGAGCTTTCCGCTCGCCGATCGCGAACAGAGCGATGATGCCTCGCGCGCTATGCCGTCCTCCACTTCTCGTTTTCTTCTCTTCTTTTGTTTTTCCTCCCGGCCCTTCCGTCGACGTCGGCGGATTTCCGCTTCGTCTTCGTCTTCGTCTGCGTTCCCCTAGGATTGCGGCTCAAGCGCCACGGGCTCCGTAAGCCAGGGCTTGAAGCTCACGAGGTTGCTTACGCGGTCACCCCGGCCCTCGGGGTTCTGCTCGGGGTGGAAGGGGCCGCTGGGGTCACCCCACCAGTTCTCCCGCGCATCGACCCGCCTCAAGGGCGGGCGGAACCCACCCCGGAACTGCTCCTCCTCTACGCGGAGCCCGAACTCCGAATTGTCGACGATGTTGTTGCGGGTGATCTGCAGGGTAAACGGCGTCCCGACCAGGAGGACAAACGTCGAGACCTGGATTCCCACGATGTTCTCCGCGATGAGGTTCTCCCGGATCTCCACCCGGTCGAAGAAGGGGAAGTCCAGGCCGATCCGGAACCCGCGGATCTCGTTCCCCCGGATGAGGGCCTCGCCTCCGACGGTCTCGAGGCCGACCGCGCCCTCCGTGCCGCGGCTTGTGATGCGGTTGCCCCGGACCTCAACGCGGGCGCTGTCCCAGAGCGAGATGCCCACCCCAGCGGAGCGGACCTCGTTGTTCGCGATCAAAACTTCGCGGCTCTGGATCCGAATGCCAATGGCCTCCACGTCGAGCCGGTTCCCCTCGATGCGGAACCTCTCCTCGCCCTCCACGAAGGCGATCCCGTACGTGCAGGCGATCTCGTTTTCGAGCACCTCCACCCCGCGGGTGAGGAACCCCTCGACCGCCTGGAAGCAGCCCTCATCAAAGGCGTTCCCCTCGATGCGGGCGCCCTCGGCGGCCTCGAGGGAGATGCCCGTCTCGAGGATGCCGCGGAAGGCGTTGTTCGCCAGGGTGACCCCCTGGGCGTCTCGGACGCGGACGGCGGTGAGGAGCTCGACCTCCTCCAGGGGCAGGCGGGCGCGGGCTTCTTGCGGGGAGGCGCCCAGGAACTCGTTCCCCTCCAGCCGGACGTCGTCGCCCCGGACGAGCACGCCCGTCCGTCCCCCCGTGATCCGGAGGC
>JALUUA010000140.1 GCA_027021605.1 Candidatus Bipolaricaulota bacterium
CGGAGCGAGCGTCCCCTTGCGCGGGTAGAGCCCGAACGCCCGGGCCGGGTTGGCGCTCACCAGCTCCGCCACCCGGGTGAGGGAGAGCCCCCTCTGCAAGCCCTCGGAGAGCATGTAGGGGTACAGAAGGGCCGTCCCGCCGAAGCCGGGGAGGGCCTTCCAGAGGTCCTCCCCCTTCTGCTCCTCGAAGCAGCAGGCGTGGTCGCTCACCACGGTGTCCACGTCCCCGCGCAGCACCGCCTCCCAGAGGGCTTGGCGGTCGTCCTCGGAGCGGATGGGCGGGTTCACCTTGCCCCGCAGCCCGCCCGCGGCCGTCTCGTAGGTGAGCGCGAGATGATGCACCGTCGTCTCGAGGCGGATGTCGAGGTGGGGGTAGTCCCGCTTGGCCTCCGCCGCGGCCTCGACGGCCTCGCGGCTGCTTAAGTGCAGCAGGTTCAAGGGACAGCGGGTGACGTCCCCCAAGATGACGGCCTCGGCCATCGAGAGGCGCTCCGTAAGCGGCGGCCGTGCCCGGTGGTAGCCCTCCAGGGTGTTGAGCCCCAAGCACTTGACCTCGTCGATGAACACCCGGATGAGCTCGGCGTGCTCGCAGTGGAGGCTGAGCGACACCCGCCCGTAGCGCCCGTACGCTTGGGAGGCCGCAGAGACTTGTTTCATGAGCAGATAGAGGTGCCCCAGGTCGTAGTGCTCCGCCATGGTGTAGTCGCTGCCGCGGGTGGAGTCCGCCGTGAGGTTCAGCCCCTTGTAGAACATGTAGTACTTGAAGGAGCCGACCCCCTGCTCGCGGACGAGCCAGTCCACCTCGTCGAGCTGCTCGGAGGTCATGATCGCGATGTGGTAGCCGTAGTCCGTGTAGGCGTGTCCCCGGGTGGTGCTCAGCACCTCGGGGAAGATCTCTCGATACGGCCCGCTCTTGTTGAGGTAGTGGTGCCCCGTGCGGAAGTAGCTGATGACGGTCGTGACGCCTCCCACGAGGGCGGAGGCCGTCTCGCTCAGGGCATCTTCGGCCAGCGAGCGGTAGATCCCCAGGTGGAAGTGGGAGTCCACCGCCCCGGGGAGGACGACCTTCCCCCGGGCGTCGAGCACCTCTTCGGCCTGGGAGGCGTCGATCCCTTCCTCCAGGGTGACGACCCTCCCGTCGCGGATCCCGAGGTCGCAGCGCAGCGGCCCCACATAGGGGAAGACGACCGTTCCCCCCAGCACCGCCAAGTCGTAGCGCTTCATGCTCGATTCCCTCCTCGTTGATCGTTTTTAGCTCACTAGGCCCGCAGACGCTCCCCGCGGCGCAGCAGCTCCAGGAGTCCCCCGGCCTCCACGAGCTGGCGGACGAAGGGCGGCAGCGGCTCGGCTTGTAGCTCCTCCCCCGTCGTGAGGTCCCGCACCCGGCCCTCCAGGGGCTCGACCTCCAGCTCGTCGCCGTCCCGGACGGCCCTCGTGATCCCGGGGCAGACGAGCACGGGATAGCCCAGGTTGATCGCGTTGCGGAAGAAGATGCGCGAGAACGACTCCGCCAGGACGCAGGCTATGCCCAGCTCCTTGAGCACCCGGGCCGCCGGGCGGCTCGAGCCGCACCCGAAGTTGACCCCTGCCACGACGAGATCCCCCGGCCGCACGCGCTCGGCGAACTCCGGACGAATTGCCCGGAAGACGTAGCGCTTGACCTCGTCCTCGGGGACCTTGCCGTACATCGCCTCGCTCGGCAGGATGAGGTCCGTGTTGATGTGGTCCCCGAAGACCCACGCCCGCCCTCGATACTTCCACGTCGTCTCCGTTGGTTTGTCCATTCCGTCGATCCCCTCCCTGCGCTTGGGCTATGGGTTTAAGCGAGATACTTCCTCGGGTCGGCGATGCGCCCCTCTAGGGCGGAGGCGGCCACGGTGGCCGCCGAGGCCAGATAGATCTGGGCCTTGGGGCTGCCCATCCGGCCCCGGTAGTTGCGGTTCTGCGAGGCGATGCAGACCTCGCCGTCCCCCAGGAGCCCCAGGTGGAACCCCGGACAGGCCCCGCAGTCGGAGTGCGTGATCACGGCCCCCGCCTCCGCGAGCGCCCCCAAGATGCCCCGCTTGAGGGCCTCTTCGTAGACCCGCTGGGAGGCGGGCGTCACCAGTAGGCGCGTCCCCGGGTGGACTTGACGCCCCTTCAGAATCCGGGCGGCTATTTCCAGATCCTCGAGGCGGGCGTTCGTGCACGAGCCCAAGAAGGCTTGGTCCACCCTCACGCCCTCGGCCTCCAGGGCGCCTGCGGGTTTTACGTTCCCGACGCTGTGGGGGCAGGCGACCAGGGGCTCCAGCTTCGAGACGTCGACCTCGAGGACGCGCTCGTAATGGGCGTCGGGGTCAGGCCGCACGGGCTCCAGGGATTTTTGATCCCCTTCGGGCACGCGGGCACGGACGTACTCCAACACGACCTCATCGGGCGGCTGGAGGGCGAACTTTGCGCCGAGCTCGACGCCCATGTTCGAGAGCACGATGCGGCTCTCCAGGCTCATCTTGCGGAGGGCCGGGCCGTCCCACTCGAGGGATTTGTAGAGCGCGACGTCCTCGCCGTACGTGCCCGCCACGTAGAGAACGACGTCCTTGGAGTACACCCCCGGGGGGAGTTCCCCTTCCAGCACGATCTTGATTGATTCGGGGACGCGGAACCACGTCTCCCCGTAGGCGAGCACGTAGGGGGTCTCGACGTTGATCCCGCAGGCGGCAGCCCCCAGCGCCCCTGCGGTGCCGGTGTGGGAGTCCGCACCGACGACGAGCTCGCCGGGCCGGGCGAACCCCTCCTCGAGAAACACCTGGTGGCAGATGCCGCGGCCCACCTCATAGACGTGGCGCAGCCCCAGCTCTTGGATGAGCTTTCGGGCCTCGGCGAAGGCGTTGGCCGCGCTCACCGTGGGGGGCGGGGCCACGTGGTCGAAGACGACCACCACCCGCTCCGGGTCCCAGACCCGCCCGCCGGCCTGCTTTGCGAACGCTGCGAAGCGCCAGCCCGTCATCAACAGGCGATCCACCCGGGCGATCACCAGGTCCCCGGGGCGGACCCGCTCCCGGCCCGAAGCCCGCGCCAGCACCTTCTCGGCCATCGTCATGCCCGTACCCACGCTCATTGCGCCTTCTTCACTCCTCCGTGGGACGTCCTTCTCTTTTCCCTTTTCCTTCTCCTTCTCCCTTATCCCAATCTGACTCGCGCTTGTGCTCGATGTGCTGCTGGGCCCGTCGGCGGAAGCTCTCCTCCCGCTCCTGGAGCGCAAAGAGCTCGGTGATCTCGTCGCGGTCGTGGAACGTGATCAGCTCCTCGATGAAGGCGAGGGAGGTGCCCCGCTCCAGCAGGCGGCGGTAGACGTGGGCCATCGTCTTGGCCGCGGCCCGCAGCGCGGTGTTCGCGTGCACGACCACCCGGTAGCCCAGGCGCTCGAACTCCCTCAGCGGGAGGAGTGGCGTTTTCCCCCCCTCCGGGAGGTTGACAAGAAGGGGCGCTTCGATCTCGCGGGGGATGCGGGCCAGCTCCTCCCAGCTGCGCGGGGCCTCGATGAACACGAGGTCGGCCCCCGCCTCCGCGAAGGCCCGCCCCCGCCGCAGGGCCTCGTCCAGGCCGTGGGTGGCCCGGGCGTCCGTGCGCGCGATGATCAAGACGTTCTCGTCCTCGCGGGCGTCGAGGGCCGCGTAGAGCTTGGCCAGCATCTCCTCCAGGGGGACGACGCGCTTCCCCTCGAAGTGACCGCAGCGCTTGGGGAAGACCTGGTCCTCCAGCTGGATCGCGGAGGCCCCGGCCCGCTCGAACGCCCGCACGGTCCGGACCACGTTTAAGGGGCCGCCGTAGCCCGTGTCCGCGTCGGCGATCACGGGCACCCGCACTACATCCGTGATCTGGGCCAGGCGCTCCAGCATCTCGTTGAAGGTCACCAGCCCGATGTCCGGCACCCCCAGGCTGGAGGCGACGCCCGATCCCGAGAGGTAGACGGCCTCGGCCCCGGCCCGCTCGGCCAGGCGGGCGCTCAACCCGTCGTAGACGCCCGGAACGAGCAGAATCCCCTCGTCTTGCGCCTCGACGCGCGCCCGCAGCCGGGCGTTCCGCTCCCGCTGTCGCAGAGGGTGAAGCATGGGTTAGCCTCCTACGTATGCGCGCTTGACCCGTTCGTCCTCGCGGAGCGCCTCGATCGGCCCCTCCAGCACGATCCGACCGTTCTCCAGCACGTATCCCCGCTCGGCGACCGCGAACGCCACGTGGACGTTCTGCTCCACGAGTAGAACGCCGATGCCCTGCTCGTGGAGCTGCCCGATCGCCTCCGTGACCTCGTCCACCAGATAGGGGGCCAAGCCCATGGTCGGCTCGTCGAACAACAACAATCGGGGTCGGGACATGAGCGCCCGACCGATGGCGAGCATCTGCTGCTCGCCGCCGCTTAAGCTTCCCGCCCGCTGGTGCCGCCGCTCCCGAAGGCGGGGGAAGAGCGCGTACACGCGATCGAGGTCCGCTGCGATCTCCGGGTCATCCCGCGTAAAGGCTCCCATCTCGAGGTTCTCGAGCACCGTCATCTCGGGGAAGAGCTGCCGTCCCTCGGGGCAGTGGGCGATCCCCGCTCGCACGACGGCTGCGGGGGAGAGGCGCCCCAGGTCGCGCTCCCCGAAGCGAATGGAGCCCGAGCGCGGGCGAAGCAGCCCCGAGATCGCCCGCAGGGTCGTCGTCTTGCCCGCCCCGTTGGCCCCCAGCAGCGCGACCAGCTCCCCCGGTCCGACGCGCAACGAGATCCCCTGCAGCGCGGGGACGCGCCCGTAGTACACCGAAACGCCCTCGAGCACCAGCTCCGGCCCCCGCTTCCCTCCCGTCATGGTCATGGATGGACCCCCTCGGTTGCCCCTTCCGCCCGTTCCCGGCTGCGGCGGCGGGAGCGGCCCAGGTAGACCTCGATGACCCGGGGATCGTCCTTCACCTCGTCGGGCTTGCCCTCGACGAGCTTCTCCCCGTGGTGGAGCACCACCAGGCGATCGCAGTGGCGCACCAGCGTCTCCATGTGGTGGTCGACGATGAGCACGGTGATCCCCAGCTCCCGCAGGCGGTGGAGGAGCCCCATGCAGCGCTCGGCCTCGGCCGGGTTCATCCCCGCGAAGGGCTCGTCCAGCAAGAGCAGCTTCGGCCCCGCCCCCAGGGCGATCGCGATCTCCAGCACCCGCTGCTCCCCGTAGGGGAGATCGGCCGCGGCCTTGTGCCGGGAGCCCGAAAGCCCACACAGGCCCAAGATGGCCTCCGTCCGCCGTTCGGCGTCCTGGGGGTGGAGGTGGCACCCGATCCGCACGTTCTGCTCCACGGTGAGCCGGGGAAAGACTTTGGTGTTCTGGAAGGTGCGGACGATCCCCAAGCGGGCGCGCTCGTGGGGCGCCCAGCGGGTGATCTCCCGCCCCTCGAAGAGAACCCGCCCGGACGTGGGCCGCAGAAAGCCCGTGATGACGTTAAAGAGCGTCGTCTTGCCCGCCCCGTTCGGCCCCACCAGCCCGACGATCTCCCCCCGTCGGACGTCGAAGCTCACCCCGGCCACGGCGCGAAAGCCCCCAAAATCTTTGATCACCCGCTCCACCCGCAACAGGGCCGTGCCCCTATCTCCCGACGGGGGCTGCGCGGGCGACCGGAGGAAGTCCAGACCCGACTCGGGACGGCTGAGGGTGGCCGGGTTCGGCTCCGCCTTGGCTGGCGCCGGTGCCGGAACGGGCGGAGCGCTCGGGACCTCCGCCGGGCGTCCCTCGGGACGCAAGCGCGCCCGCAGACCCCTCAGTCCGCCCACGAGGCCCTGCGGCAGGAAGGCGACCGTCAGGATGAGCAGCACCCCAAAGAGGATTTCCGAGACCGCGGGGTGCACCTGCCGGGTCAGCTCGTTGAGGAGCGTAAGGAACGCCGGCCCCAGGATCGGCCCCAGCGTCGAGCCCGCGCCCCCCACCAAGTTCATGACGAACAGGTCGAACGACTCGCGGAACGTGAAGCTCTCCGGGCTGATGAACGTGACGTAGTGGGCGAACAGGGAGCCGACCATCCCCGCGATCCCCGTGCTCAGCGCAAAGACCGCGACTTTGTAGCGATGAGTCCGAACGCCGACGGCTTGCGCGAGGTCCTCGTCCTCGCGGATGGCGATCAGGGCCTCCCCGAAGCGGGAGCGCACCAGCCGCTCCTTGACCCCGAGCACGAGGAGCGCGAGCGCCAGCACCAAATAGTAGTACCCCAGCTTGTCGCGGAAGGGGTTGAACGTGTACGCGAACAGCCCGGGGATCTCGAGGGAGGCGAAGGGGATGCCGGGGATCCCGTGCGGCCCGCGGGTGAGCCCGCTCAGCACGTTCATGAGGATGGTGATCACGATCCCCGAGATGAAGGTGACGACCACGAAGTAGTGGCCGCGCAGCCGGAGGGCCGGGTACCCCAGCACGAGGCCGCACGCCCACGCGACCCCGCCCGCCAGCAGCAGCGCCCCCAAGAACGGGAACCCCGCCTTCACCAGCAGCGCGGAGGTGTAAGCCCCGATCCCCAAAAACCCCGCGTGCGCCAGGGAGAGCAACCCCGTGTACCCGATGAGGAGGTCCAGGCTGGCCACCAAGGCGACGTTCATCGCGATGAGCACCAGCAGGTGGCGCTCCAGGGTCGTGTCAAAGACGTGGGGGAGCGCCAGCGCGCCTAAGAGACCCGCCCCTATGAGCGCGATCCGAAGGCCCCTTGTGCTCCTTGCGCTTCGGCTCCGGAGGCTCACGCGGTCCGCCCCCCTCCTCCGAAGAGTCCCTGCGGGCGCACCAGCAAAATCGCGATCATGAGCCCGAATGCGACGAGGTCGCTGTACTGGGCTGCGGTGAAGGCGGCCACCAGCGTCTCCGCAAGGCCGATGATGAGCGCGCCGACCAGAGCCCCCTTGAGGCTGCCCATGCCCCCGAAGATCACGATGGCGAATGACTTTAGGATGATGATCCCCCCGATCGTCGGGTTGAACGCCCGCGTGGGGGAGACCAGCGCGCCCGCGATCCCCGCAAGGGCGGCGGCCAACGCGAACGTGATAATGGCCACCTTGTGCATCTCCACCCCCACCAGCGCGGCCGCATCGCGGTTTTGGGACATGGCCCGCAGGGCCTTGCCCATCTTCGTCCGCCGGAGGAAGAGCCAGACGGCCCCCAAGAGCACCCCCGTCATCCCGATGGTGAAGAGCTGGTGGTACGTGAGGACCGCCCCACCCAGGGTGAGTTTCTGTTGACCGAACGGCGAGGGCAGCAGCCGGAAATCCGCCCCAAACCCGAAGATCGCGGCATTTTCTAAAATGAGCAGGATCCCCAGCGCGGCGATGAAGGTCGTCGCCCCGCCCACCCGGTGGAGCGGGCGGTACACCAAAAGATAGTTGAGCACCCCGATCGCGGCCACCCCCAGCGCGGCCAGCCCCAGGGAGGCAAAGTAGGGCACCCCCAACAGCTGCGAGGCGTAGAACGCGAAGTAGGCCCCCAGCATGTAGAGCGCCCCCTGGGCGAAGTCGGCGATGTCCATCACCCCGAAGATCAGGGTGAGCCCCAGGGCGACCAGCGCGTAGACGCTGCTGTTAAACAGCCCCAGCAACAGGGCCTGCACCAGGACGTCCAGCTCGATCATCCCCCTCCTCTGCCCGCGGTCCCTTCCCCGCTATCTCCACGATACCCCGGTCGGCTTGGGCCGCCAACCCTCCGGACCCGACACTTGACAGATGTATGATGTCTGTGATACGATCACGAGGATACCCGATCGCGGGGTCCAAAGTCAAGAACCCAGAACGCAAAAAGGAGGGCTTCCGCATGGCACAGGACGAGAAGGGCTATTCCCAAGGGGGACGGTACAGTCGGCGGGCGTTCCTCAAGCTGGCGGGCGTCGGGCTGGCGGGCGCGAGCCTGGGTCTGGGGTTGGGGACGATGGGGGGGCGGACCGGGTGGGCACAGCTGCCCGAGACGCTCCGGGTTGGCGCGATGTTCCCGCTTAACCTCTCCGAGGGGGGCCAGGCCCAGGAGGGGGCGGAGCTGGCGGTCCAGTTGATCAACGCCGCGGGCGGGATCGCCGGGCGGACCCAGATCGAGCTGGTGACCGTCGACGACAAGTGCAGCGGCTCGGAGGCCACCAAGGTGGCCAACGACCTCATCTCCCAGGGCGTGCAGTTCGTGATCGGGAACTTCTGCAGCGGGGCGGCGCTGGCCACGCAGCCGATCTTCGCCGCCGCGGGCATCCCCCAGATCCTGTGGGCCTTCGCCACGGAGCTCACGGGGGAGTCCCGCGCGCAGAACAACGCGACCCTCTCCGTGCGCCTCGGGCCGCAGGCCAAGATCGAGATGGCCCCCCTGGCCAAGTACGCCGTGACCGTCAACGGCCACAAGCGCTTCTTCGCCTTCGCCCAGGACACGGGCTTCGGGCGATCCATGGTCGAGGCGTTCCGACAGACCCTCGAGAGCCTGGACGGCGAGTTCGTCGAGGAGCCGCAGTTCTTCCCCATCTTCCAGCTGGGGGCGATCGGGCCGATCATCACGGCGGCCAAGGCCTCGGGTGCCGAGGCCGTGCTCGGCATTGGTCTCGCCCCCGAGGAGATCGAGATGGTCACCCAATTCAACACCCAGGGGCTGCGCGAGGCGGGCATGACCTTCTACGGGACGGACCTGCTGAACGACACCGCCTTCCAGGAGGCCCTTCCCGGCTCGGAGAAGGACGGCATCTACTTCCCCTGGGTCTACGACAACGGCGAGTCCCCGCGCACCTTCGACCGCGCGGAGCCGGAGCCCGGCGCCCGCAAGATGGACGCCGCCTTCCGGGAACACCGGGGCAAGCCCGCGGTGCGCAACCACGGCTGGGGTTGGGGGAGCATCGAGCTGATCCGCCAGTCCATCGAGCAGCTGGGGACGGCCGACCCCACGGCCGTGGCCCAGTACTGGCTCCAAGGGGCGACGGACGCGGAGGCGGGCCCCACGTTCGAGCTGCCCTTCGGAAACTACGGCTTCCTCGCCTGCGGGCAGGCGAACATGCGCACCGGCGTGGCCACCTACCGCGACGGCGTGCGCACCCTCGTCGCCGACCGCAGCTTCGGCGACGACGTCGTGACCGACCTCTGTTAAAGTAAAGTAAAGTCAAGCCAAGCGAGGATCCGGGGGAGAAGGGACCGAAAGCGAAAGCAGCCTTTCGCGGCCGAAGCGAAGGAGAGGAGCCTCGCCCGGGTGGGGAGGCTCCTCTCGTTTTGCGCCCTCCCGGGGCGGGCAGCGGGGCCGTGCGGCGGGACGATGGTCGACAGGGCTTTGTGGTTTTTTGGACGATCTGCGATAATGGCAGCGGGAGAGACGATCGGTATGAGCGGGGAACGGACGCCCTTCAAGCGCTTCGCGGGCAAGAGCAAGCGGGATTACGTGATCGAGCAGATCCAGGGCGCCATCCTCCGGGGCGTCTATCGCCCGGGGGACAAGCTCCCCCCGGAGGGGGAGCTGGCCCGGCAGCTGGGGGTGAGCCGCACCACGATCCGGGAGGCCCTAAGCGCCCTGGAGCTCCTGGGGATCGTGGAGATCCTCCACGGCGAGGGGACCTACGTGCGCAAGGCGGTGAGCCTCCCCAAGGAGGACCCGGAGTTCCTCGCCAACCTGGCGGAGGGGGGGACGTTCCTCGAGGCCCTGGAGGTGCGCCGGGCGCTCGACGAGCTGACGGTCCGCCGGGTGGTCGAGCGCGCGACGGACGAGGAGATCGCCCAACTCGGGGAGCTCGTTCGCCAGATGGAGGACGCCGTCTCCCAAAGGGAGTACGAGCGCTACCTCGACACCAACATGCGGTTCCACCTGCTCCTGGCCGAGATCGCGCGCAACCCGATCCTGCTGCGCCTTACCCATTACATGGTCCGGGTCATGGAGCTGCTCCAGGAGGAGCGCCTTGACTACTACGTCCAAGACCACCGGCGCGCGGAGGAGACCCTCCGCGCCCACCAGAGGTTGTTCTCCGCCCTGGAGAGACGGGATCTGGCCGAGACGATCGCGGCGATGCGCGCCCACTACGACGTCGTCATCGAGCGCCTCCGGCAGCGCTCGGCGGACTCTAGCCCTACAACCTAAGGGACCCCCAAGGGGCTCAGATCTCGATGCGATCCTCCACGGGGTTCTCCAGCCGCCCGTGCTCGTGGAAGTAGATCATCGTCGTCTGGATCGAGCGGTGCCGCGCGGCCGTCTGAGCTTCCAGCAGCGAGGCTCCCCCCTCGATGGCCAGCGTGACGAAGCTGTGCCGCAGGGAGTGGGGCGAGGTCTTGTCCGTCTTGACACCTGCAAGCTTCATGTAGTGCGTCACCCGCCGCCGGATGTGGCGGGTGCTCAGCCGCCCGTCGTCTTTCGCTTTAGCAGTAGAAGTGCCCACCTTCGCAAACAGCGGTGCCTCCGGGGACAAGTCCTTTCGGCAACCCAGGTACTCCAGCAGGGCCCGCTCCGTGGGCTCCGCCAGCACCACGAACTCATCGCGCTCGTCCCGCCCCTTGCCCCAGATATGCAAAATCTTTCGCCCCTGGCGGGTGTCGAGGTCCCCCACGTTGGCCCGGTGGATCTCGATGATGCGCAGCCCGTTGCGCACCATCAGCGTGATCATCGCGTAATCCCGCTTCCCCAGCTCCGTGCTCCGGTCGATGACCTCAAAGAGGCGGCGCAGCTCCGTGCGGGTGAGGTCCCGCTTAAGATGCCCCCGGGGGCGGCGCAGCCCCTTGATCCCCTCCACGGGGTTGCGCTCCAACAGCCCCTCCGAGACGGCGAACTGAAAGAAGCGCCGCAGGGCCACCCAGTAGGTGAGCACGGTGTTGGCCGCCCGGTGGGCCCGCAGCCACTCCCGGTACGCCTTGAGGGTCTCGGGCCCAAGCGGCGGGGGAGGGGATTGCGCGTTCCACCAGCGGGTAAACGTCTTGAGCGCCTCCCGGTACGTCCGCGCCGTGTTCGGGGAGACGTCGATCGCCTGCAGAAACCGCTCGCACGCCTCTTGCCAGGGAACCATCCCGCTCACCCCCCTTGGGGGATTGATTGTACGGGGCGGGGGGGAGGAGCGGCAACCGCACGGAGAACCCACGGGACGCCGGGGCGTGACCAACTTCACGCCCCCCGTTGACAGACCTCCTCCCCTCCCAAGGAGACGCCCGTTACAGTGAGGCACAGTCTAAGCCCAAGGAGGAGGCAGATCTATGAGCAAGAAGCTGCGAACGGTCCTTACGGCGATCTTCCTCACGGGTGTGTTGCTCGTCCCCGTGGGAGCGACGGCGGACTACACCGATCTGGAGAAGAAGGTCGAGGAGCTTACGGCCGACGTCCAAGAGCTGGAAGGGCTCGTCAAGGACCTCGCCTTCCAGGTCCAGC
>JALUUA010000141.1 GCA_027021605.1 Candidatus Bipolaricaulota bacterium
TACGACAAACTGTTTAGCCCCCGTAGCCTACGTGCTCCACCGGGAGTTCGGGGTCGAGCAGGGGCTGATGACCACCACCCACGCCTACACGAACGACCAGCGCATCCTCGATTTGGCCCACAAAGATTTACGAAGGGCGCGGGCGGCGGCCTTGAGCATTATCCCCACGACCACGGGGGCCGCCAAGGCCGTGGGGTTGGTGCTTCCGGAGCTACAGGGCAAGCTCACGGGGATGGCCCTGCGCGTGCCCGTGTCCACCGTCTCCATCGTGGACCTCACGGTGCTCCTCTCCCAAAGTGCCACGATCGAGGAGATCAACGAAGCGTTCCGCCGCTACGCCGAGGGGGAGCTCCGGGGCATCCTGGCGGTGTGCGACGAGCCGCTGGTCTCCATCGACTTCAAGGGCGATCCGCACTCGGCCATCGTCGATGCGCCCTCGACGCTGGCCTTGGGCGAGCGCTTCGTGAAGGTCTTCGCCTGGTACGACAACGAGTGGGGCTACTCCTGCCGCACGGCGGACCTGGCGGCGTACATCGCTAAGAAGGGCCTCTAACGCAAGCGCGCCCGCTTCGGGGCTTTGGGTCTCTAACGGCGGGGTTTCAGCAGACCGGGGGTGCACACGGGCGAGAAGCCCTTGGGGATTAGACTTTCCGTCCCCTGGTGGGCGAACCAGGATTTGAACCTGGGACCTCCCGCGTGTGAGGCGGGCGCTCTGCCGCTGAGCTATTCGCCCTCTAGCGGGATAAGCTTATCGCACCCGGCTGAGGTCGTCAACCCGAGAGTCAACCCTAGACCAAGGACTCCGTCCGCTCCCCGAAGTAGACGGGCGTTCCCGTGGGGCCCAGCCCCGTCATGTACTGCGTGAGGGTCGCCCGGCGGTACTCCCCTACAAGCACCTCCAGGCGTCCGATGTCCAGCTCCCGCATCTTGGGGCCCTTGAGCAGGTACTCCACTGACAGGATGAGCATCTGATACCGCTCGCTGCGCAGCACCCGGATCATGTCCTCCTCGTGGTCCTCCAAGAAGCGCTGGAGCCGGTCGAAGTCGATCTGGATGCTGCGAAACCCGAAGTCGATCCGCTTCCACAGCGAGGACATCTCCCGCTCGTTGAGCGAGGGATGGGGGTACTGGTGGATGATGTTCTGGGAGATCGCCGCGTCGTCGGGGTCGGCGCAGTCCCGCCCCAGCTCGATCCCCGCCTCCCGAAAGCTCTCCACGAAGCGATCCCAGTCGCGCAGGCGGATCGTCTGACGGTTTCCGCGGGCGTCCCGCCGCTCCCAGGGGAAGCCCTCCATCCCGAAGGCCCACTCGTAGAGGTACGCCTCGTAGGGCTCTCGGTCCCCCTCGTCGTGCCCCCGGCTCACCGAGCCCAAGGGGCGGGGGACGTGGGAGAAGACGTACACCCCCTTGCGAAAGAAGTAGTCGTCGAGCTTCTTGATGATCGCGTGGCGCAAGAACATGCGGTGCCCCGCCTTCGGGGTGGGGTGGTACTCCGCCCGCAGGGCGGCGACGACCCCCTCGCTCGTGATGATCGTGCCCCCGATCCCGGGGAAGACGGTGCGCAGCTCCACGCGCACGGACGCCTCGCTCCCCGCGCCCCCCTCGCTGATGAACTCGATCACGCCCTTGTCCATGCCCGCTACTCGTCCTCCCCCTCGGCGAGGTCGCCGTCGCCCAGCATCTCCATGAGGCTCTCGCCCTCGCGCTTGCGGGTGATCTCCACCAGCCCCAGCTCCGTCATGTCGATGAAGTCCGCCGGGACCCGATCCTTCTTGAGTTCCTCCTGCAGGGTGCGGATCACCTTGCGCACGTTCTCCTTGCGCTTCATGTCGATGAAGTCGACCACGATGATCCCGCTGATCTTGCGCAGCCGCAGCTGGCGGGGGATCTCCACCGCGGCCTCCAGGTTCGTGTGGAGGATGGCCTGCTCCTGGGTCCGGTGGCGGGTGTCGCTCCCGGTGTTGACGTCGATGGCCGTGAGGGCCTCCGTCTCCGCGATCACCAGCGACCCGCCGCTGGGCAGCGGCACCTTGGGCTGGAGGCTCTCGCGGAGCTGGGCCTCCACCCCCCGGGCCTCGAAGAGGGGGCGCTTGCCCCGGTAGAGCTCAACGCGATCGCGGTACTCCTCCAGGTGGAGGTAGCGCAAGAAGTCGAGGATGAGGTCGTACGCCTTCTTCGCGTCGACCACCACGCGCTCGACCTCGGGGGCGAGGCGATCCCGCAGGACCCGTTGGATGAGCCCCGGCTCCCGGTACAAGAGCGCGGGGGCCGAGACGCGCGCCGCCTGCTCCTCGATGCCCTTCCACGTGCCCAACAGGTACTTGAAGTCGCGCTCCAGGTCGGCCTCGCTCGCGTAGGCGGCGGCGGTGCGCGCGATCAGGCCCTCGTCCTCGTGCTTGAGCTGGCGGGCGATCTTCTTGAGGCGCCGTTCCTCCTTGGGGTCCTCGATGCGGCGGGAGATCCCCAGCCGCCCGTCCTTGGGGAGGAAGACCCAATAGCGCCCCGCCAGGCTGATGCGGGTGGTCCCCTGGGGGTTCTTCTCCCCGATCCCCTCGCGCTTGACCTGTACGATGAGCTCCTGGCCCCCGCGAAGGACCTTCCCGATGGGGATCGGCTCCCCCCGGCGGTAGCCGCGGGCCCGGAGGATGGCCTCGTTCAGCTCCTTGGCGGCCAAAAAGAGGTTCTCCCCCTCGCCGACGTCGACGAACGCCGCGCTGATCCCGCTTAGGACGTCCTTGACGACGCCCTTGTAGATGTTCCCCACCAGGCGCCGGCGCTTGGGGTGCTCGTAGTAGATCTCCGTGAGGCGTCCGTCCTCCAGGAGCGCCACCCGTTTGGTGGGCTTGCGCGCCTCGATTAGGATCTCAACCGTGGGGCCCTGGGAGCCCCTCTTGGGAACCGCAGATCGGGATTTCCTCGGAATAATCTCACTCCTCTCCTCTCGCCCTCCGGGAGGGCTTCCAGAAGGTCGTTCATCGTGCGGCGAAGCTGCGGATGTTCGAGGTCGGGGGCCAGCTCCGCCAGGGGCACAAGCACAAAGGCCCGCTCGTGCAAGTGGGGATGGGGCACCCGCAGGGGCACCCGCAGACCCGGCCCCTCGTCCGGGTCTTGAACCCCTGGATCTTGAATCACGCGATCGCCGTACAGCAAGAGATCGAGATCGATCTCCCGCGGCCCCCAGCGCTCCCGCCCCCGGCCCCGGCGGCCCAGCGCTCCTTCCAGCTCCTTGAGCTTTCGTAGTAGATCGCGCGGGGGAAGCTCGGTCCGGAGCTCGACCGCGGCGTTGAGGAACCGCGGCTGTTCCTCGTAGCCCCAGGGCTCCGTCTCGTAGACCCGGGAGCGGGCCACCAGCTCCACCCCCGGGGTGTCCGCCAGGGCCTCGATCGCCCGCTCGACGTGGAGGAGCCGATCGCCCACGTTGCTCCCCAGCCCCACAAATACCCTTTCGCGACCGCCCATTCCCGTTTGCCCTTTCTCTTCTACGTCTCTACGCCCCTATGCTTTCGTGTCCGTCCCGGGGGGTGCTCCGCCTCGCCTCCGCTTCGGCGGCGACCCAGTCCAGCATCGCCCGCGCGGCGGGGAGCTTCTTGCGCACCCGCACCCGCACCCGATCCACCCGTGGGAACCCCTCCAGGAGCCCCTCGGCCAGCGCCCGGGCGAAGCTCTCCAGGAGCCGAAACCGCCTGGCTGCGCTCAGCTTGCAGATCCTCTCGATCGCGGCCGTGTAGTCCACGGTGCTCTCCAGCGCGTCCTCTTGGGGTGCGGGCACCTCCAAGACGGCGTCGACGAGAAACCACTGGCCCCGCTCCCGCTCGTGGGTGTGCACCCCGTGGTGGCCGAAGACCTGCAGCCCCCGGATCTCGATTCTCGAGCGTACCTTCAGGCTCAACGACGGCTCATCTCCTCATGGTGGTGGCCTGCAACAGCTGCCGGAGGGGCCCGAAGTCCAGCACCCTCCCGTCGTCCCCCACGGGGTAGACCCGGCACTCTTCCAGTACCCCGGGGGAGAGCAGCGGCGAGAGGGGCTCCTCCCGCAGGAGGTCGCTCCCCGCCGTCCAGGGGTTGAGCGCGGGCTGCACGACGAGCGCCCGGCCCCGATACGCCCCCACCAGGAAGCACTTGAAGGTCTCCACCCGGCCCGTCACGGGATCGCGCAGCCCCACCGCCGGGTGCTCGTGCCCGATCACGATCGTTTCCACACCCTCGGGGATGCCCTTGGGCTCCCGGTCCCCGTGGACGAACCACAGGCCGTTTACCGCATAATCCCGGCGGACGGAGACGCCCTCCCGCCCCTCCGCGAGGGCCGCGAGGCTCCCCCCGTCGTGGTTCCCCTCGATGAGCACGATCTCGGTTGCGATCCCCTCAAGGTAATCGAGCAGCTCCTGGGCCTCTCCCCAAGCCCTCCGCGTCCAGGGGCCGAACCGATGGCGCAGGTCCCCGTTGACGATCACCCTCTCGAGCTTCCCGTCGAGCTTCCCGCGCCCGCCCTGCCCCAGCGCCCGGACGATGCCCTCCAAGCGCTCGAGGACCGCGCGCACGTGCCCCGAGGGCACGAGCGTCCCCTCGTCGTGGAGGGTCTCCTCCAGGCCCAAGTGCACGTCGGCCAAGGCGAGCGTCCGCGCGGAGGGGACGTACAGGCCCTCACCAACGAACTGCACCTCGGGCAGCCGAGCGGGTCTCAACGGGATAGCCCCCTTGCTCTTGCCCTTACTCTCTCTACGCCCTTGACGCCCTTGCCCCGTTCCCGTTCCCTCCCTGCGTCGGAAGGTCCGCCTTGCGTTCGGGCTCGTGCCGTCTTCGACGGGATCGGGCGCCTCGGGGGAGATTATACCGACTTGCATTCCCCTCCGGCGACATGTCATCATGATCGCTCGAAAGGGGTTGGGTATGCGGGTACTGGTTACGGGGGCTACGGGGTTGGTGGGGAGCCACCTCGTCAAGGCCCTCCGCGAGAGGGGGGACGCGGTGCGGGCGCTGGTGCGCGACCCGGAGCGGGCCCGGGAGCTCCTCCCCCCAGACGAGGGGGTCGAGCTCGTCCGGGGGGACCTTCTGGACCCCGACTCGCTCCGGCGGGCCGCGCAGGGCGTCGAGGTCGTCTACCACTGTGCGGCCCGGGTGGCGCTCCCCTACCAGGGGGACCGCCTCCAGATCTTCCGGGCCAACGTCGAGGGGACGCGCAACGTCCTCCAAGCCTCGGAGGAAGCGGGGGTCCGGCGCTTCGTGTTCGTGAGCTCCGTGGCCGTCTACGGCGACCCCAGGGAGCCCTTGGTGCGGGAGGACCACCCCAAGAACCCCAAGGGGCCGTACGCGGAGTCCAAGGTGCTGGCGGAGGAGCTGGTGGAGATGGCCGGGGATCGGGGGCTGGAGACGGTAATATTAAGACCCTGCGTGATCTACGGCCCCGGCGACCGCAACTTCCTCCCCCAGATCGCGGAGACCCTGCCGCGCTACCCGTTCCCCCTGGTCCAAGGGGGGCGGCAGCCCCTGGACATGGTCCACGCCCGGGACGTGGCCCAAGCGCTGGTGCTGGCAGGCACCCACCCCCGGGCCGCCGGGCGGGTCTACAACGTCACGGACGGGGAGACCCACAGCCTGCGGGAGCTGGTGGAGGTCTTCTGCGAGGCGCTGGGGGTTCGCCCCCGGCTGCTCCCGCTGCCCTACCCCCTGGCGCTGGCGTTGGCCGCCCTGGCGGCGGGGATCAGCCGGGCCGCCCGGCCCGACGAGGACCCCCTGCTGAGCCCCGCGGGCGTGCGGGCCATGGCCCGCCCCCACCACTACGACATCACCCGCATCCGGGAGGAGCTGGGCTACGCCCCTCGAGTGCCCCTCCGGGAGGGGCTCCGCGAGGCCGCCGCGTGGTATCTCGAGTGGAAGGCCCAACGGCAACCCCAACAGCGGCGACTGGCCGCCTCGCCGACGGGACCCGGCGAGAAAGGACGGGGGTGAGGGGAACGACATGAGCACAAATGCAGATCTATTCGCAAAGTGCGAGGCGTTTGTGGCTTCCCGCGAAGCCAAGGCCCTGGGGTATTATCCCTACTTTAAGCCCGTCTCCACCGCCGAGGACACCGAGGTGATCATCGAGGGCCACAAGGTGCTGATGCTGGGCTCGAACAACTACCTGGGGCTTACGACCCACCCCAAGGTCGTGGAGGCCGCCGTCGAGGCCGTCCGGAAGTACGGCACCTCCAGCTGCGGCTCCCGGTTCCTCAACGGGACGCTCGACCTGCACCGCCGGCTGGAGGAGCGCCTGGCGGAGTTCCTCCGGCGGGAGGCCGCCCTCGTGTTCTCCACGGGCTTTCAGACGAACCTGGGGACGATCTCGGCGCTCGTGGGCAAGGGCGACGTGGTGATCTCCGACAAGTGGAACCACGCGAGCATCGTCGATGGGGCCCGGCTTTCGTACGGGGAGTTTCGCCGCTTCCGCCACAACGACATGGGGGACCTCGAGAAGGTGCTCAAGGACTGCCCCGAGGAGGCGGGCAAGCTGATCGTCGTGGACGGGCTCTTCTCCATGGAGGGGGACCTCTCGCCCCTGGACGAGATCACGAAGCTGGCCAAGCGCTACGGCGCGCGGGTGATGGTGGACGACGCCCACGGCCTGGGGGTCATGGGCGAGCACGGGCGCGGGACCGCCGAGCACTTCGGTGTCGAAGACGAGATCGACCTCGTCATGGGAACCTTCAGCAAGTCGTTCGCGTCGTTGGGCGGGGTGATCGCGGGGGACGCGTACGTCATCGAATACATCCAGCATCACGCCCGCTCGATGATCTTCAGCGCCTCGATGCCCCCCGCGGCGGTGGCCGCCGTCCTGGCGGCCTTGGAGATCATCGAGAAGGAGCCCGAACGCCGAAAGCAGCTGTGGAAGAACGCCCGCAAGATGCTCCACGGCCTTAAGGAGCTGGGGTTCGACACGGGCTGCTCCCAGACCCCCGTGATCCCCATCGTCGTGGGGGACATGTTCAAGGCCCTCGAGATGTGGAAGCGGCTCTTTGAGGCGGGCGTCTACGTCAACGTGGTGCTGCCGCCCGCGGTGCCCCCCGACCGGGCGCTGCTGCGCACGAGCTACATGGCCACCCACACCGACAAGCAGCTCGACTTCGCCCTGGAAGTCTTCGAGAGGGTCGGGCGGGCGTGCGGGCTGATCCCTTAGCCTTAGCCCTGGCTTGAGTCTTAATCGTGGTTTTGATCTTGATCTTGGTCGCAGTCGCACGCTAAGCTACTCAAAAGCGGGGAGGGCAGGCTGCGATGATCCGGGTGACGAACCTCCACAAGCGCTTTGGGGACTTCGTGGCCGTTGAAGACGTCGGTTTCGAGGCCCGACCCGGGGAGATCTTTGGGCTGTTGGGCCCCAACGGCGCGGGGAAGACGACCACCCTGCGGATGATCGCGACGATCCTCAAGCCCACCCGGGGCGAGATCACCGTCGCCGGGTTCGACGCCCTCAAAGAACCCGAACAGGTCCGCCGGCACCTGGGGGTGCTGAGCGAGCACACGGGCCTCTACGACCGCCTCACCGCCGAGGAGAACGTCCGCTACTTCGCGCGCCTGCGGGACCTGCCCGAGGACGAAATCCAAAGGCGCATGGACGAGATCTTCCCCCGGCTGGGCATCGACGAGTACGCCCACAAGCGCGCCGGGACCCTGTCGAAGGGCATGAAGCAGAAGGTGGCTTTGGCGATCGCCCTCATCCATGACCCGCCCGTGCTGCTCTTCGACGAGCCCACCTCGGGGCTCGACGTGATGTCGTCCCGCAGCGTGCGCTCATTTCTGGAGAGCTTCCGGGGAACGGACAAGACCGTTTTGCTCTCCACGCATCTCATGCCGGAGGCCGAGCGACTGTGCGACCGCATCGGGATCGTCCACAAGGGGCGGATCGTCGCCCTCGGCACGGTGGAGGAGCTCCGGAGTCTGAGCGGCAAGCGCGAGCTGGAGGACGTCTTCGTGGAACTCGTCGAGGGAGGCGGTGAGCTCTAGTGCGCGGGCGACACGTCGCGCTCGTGTGGCAGAAGGAGCTGCTGGACACGATCCGCGATCGAAGAACGCTTACGATGATGATCGTGGTTCCCCTGCTGCTTACGCCCGTTCTCGTGCTGGGGCCGAGCGTGCTGCGCCAGAGCCAAGAAGAATCCCAACAGCAGCAGCTCCAGAGCGTGGCCGTCGTAAACGGCCAAGAGGCCCCGGAGCTGCTCGCGTTTTTGAGGGACAGCGGCCTTTTGCGGGTAGTGAGCGTGCCCAACCCCGAAGAGGCTCTGAAGGAGGGCAGGGTGCAGGCGGTGCTCCTCGTGCCCGAGGGCTTTGCGGAGCGGCTCGCCCGGGAGGACGAGCCCCCCGAGGTGGTCCTGAAGTTTGACATCTCCCGCTCGAAGTCCCGCACGGCCCACGAGAAGCTCGCGCAGCTGCTCCGCGCGTACCGGGAACGGGTCGTAATCGAGCGCCTGCAGAGGAGGGGCCTCTCCCCGCAGCTTGTGCAACCGTTTGCGGTGCGCTCCGAGGTCATTGAGGTCGAGCAGCGCGTGAGCGGGTTCCTCCTGAGCATGCTCCTGCCCCTGTTTTTGGTGTTGTGGGCCGCCGTGGGAGGGTCGCAGACGGCCATCGACGTCACCGCCGGGGAGAAGGAGCGCGGGACCCTCGAGTCGCTGCTGGTGACCCCGCCGAGGCGCTCGAGCTTCGTGGTCGGGAAGTTTCTCACGATCACCACGGTGACGCTGGGGGCCACGGCCCTGTCGCTGGCGGGGTTTGCCCTCTCTCTGGCCCTGGGGAAGCGGTTCCTCCCCGAGAGCGAGTTCTTCGGGCGGCTCGGCTTCGCGCTCGAGCCCGGGGTGCTGCTCCTCCTCTTGGGGGTCATGACGCTCATCTCCGCGATGATGAGCGCGCTCACGTTTACGCTCTACCTTTGGACCCGCAACTTCAAGGAGGCCCAGACCTACGCCTCCTACCTCTCGTTCGCGGTGATGTTCCCCGCCTTTTACGTCGCGTTCACGGACCCGCCCACCTCGCTGCCCGCGATGCTGATCCCCGTCTACAACGTGACGGTGGTGATCAAGGAGCTGATCCTGGGGGACGTTCGATGGGACCACATCGGCGCGACGCTGCTCAGCTCCGGGGCCTACTTGGTGCTCAGCTTGGCCCTGGCCGTAAGGGTCTTCCAGAACGAGCGCGTGCTCTTTCGACAGTGATCCCCGTTGGGCGTTGCGTCTGTCGGTTGCGTCTGTCGACGGATAGAAAACGGATTAACGGATGCGGGAAGGAGAGGGCACCGGGCACGCTTGCAGTTTGCCGATGGGGCCAGTCGTCTGAGGGCATCGGGAACGAATAAGGAATGAACAGCGTGATGGACCATGGAAGAGGAGGAGAGGACCCCGGAGGATCTCCACCAAAAGCGCTACTGGATCGCGCTCAACCTCCTGCCGGAGTTGGGCCCTCGGCGCGTTCAAGCCCTCCTGCGCAGCTTTGAGTCCCCCCGGGAGATCTTCGAGGCACCCCCGGAGCGGATCGCGGAGATCCCCGAGCTTAAGCGCTTCGCGTCCCGTTGGCCGCGGATGTGTCGCGAGGCCCTCCACGAAGCCGAAGCGGAGCTCTCCCGCCTCAAAGAGCACAAGCTGAGCGCGCTCACGCTGGCCGACCCCGACTACCCAAAGCCCTTGAGGGCGCTGGACGACCCGCCCCCGGTGCTCTACGTGCGGGGAACGTATGAGTCAAGGGATGAGTTAGCCATCGCGATCGTGGGCACCCGGCGGCCCTCCTCCTACGGGCGGCGGGTGGCGGAGCGCCTGGCCCGCGAGCTGGGGGCGATGGGCTTTACGATCGTAAGCGGGCTGGCACGGGGCATCGACACCGCGGCCCACCGCGGGGCCCTGAAGGCGGGGGCGCGCACGATCGCGGTGTTGGGCGGCGGGTTCGCCCACTTCTACCCCCAGGAGAACCGCCGCTTGGGGGACGAGATCGCGGGGTCGGGGGCGGTACTGAGCGAGTTCCCCGTCGAGCTGCCGCCGGACCGCTGGACCTTCCCCCGCAGGAACCGGGTGATCAGCGGGCTCTCCCGGGGGACGATCGTGGTGGAGGCCCCCGAGCGGAGCGGGGCGCTCATCACCGCCCGTCTCGCTCTGGAGCAGGGGCGGGAGGTGTTCGCCGTCCCCGGCCCGATCACCCAGGAGACGAGCGCCGGAGTGCATAAACTCATCCAGCAGGGGGCAAAGCTCATCACGGACGTGGACGACGTTCTGGAGGAGTTCGCGGACCTTAAGCGCACCTTAAGCGCGCGCAGGGGGGCTGCCGCCCCCGCTCCCGCGATGGCCGGGCGCCCACAGCCGCAGTCGCAGCCGCAGCTCTCGCCCCTGGAGCAGGGGGTGTTGAACGCCTTGGAGTTCGACCCCCTGCACTTTAACGACGTGGTGGAGCGGACCCGCCTCTCCCCCTCGGAGGTCTCGTTGGCGCTGCTGCAGCTCGTGATGAAGGGGCTCGTGGAGGAGCTGGAGGGGAAGCGCTACGCCAAGCTTCCTTGACGATTCCGCGACGCCCGGGGGATTGACATGCGTCCCCCATGTGTTGTATACGTACGCCCACTTCTCAGCGGTTCCGAGAGCGGGGATCGGAGGAGGTGACGGGGGATGAGAGTCCTGCGGAGGGCCCTGGGGATGCTGGCGATCTCGTTTGGGGTCGTTTTGGTCCTCTTGGTCCTGTCCTCTGCCTTCCTGCTGATCTTCGTGATCCCCCTCGTCCCCTTACTGCTCATCGCTGCGGGAAGGGCGCTGGTCCTGAGGAAGACCGGCACGGGGATCGAGATCCTCGCCATGGTTGCGGGGATCTCCCTGGCCCTCCTGGCTTGGGGGGATTGGAACTTCGATCTCACCGGCTTGCAGCTCCGCCCTCAAGCCGCTCTCAGGTGGCACATCCAGCGGCATCCCGATCGAGAACAAGCCTCTCAGTTGTGGAGGAAGGTCCAAGCGGTTGTGGAGGAGGCCCGACGCTCGGGGAACCCCGGGGTGCGGGATAAGGCGTCGTGGAAGCTTCTTTCTATGGTCTCTGCCGTTGAAGAGGGATGGATCCTGCAGGGGGTGGACGAGGAGCTGGGGGCGGGGATGAAAGTGGATCTGGTCTGGGTTAAAGAGGACCCGCAGTTGGCCGGGGGAGCTAGGGTGCTTGTGCTGACCCAGATCGCGGGTGAGGGGCGCCCGCAAGAGGTCGTCGAGTGGTTAAAGGTCGCGTTGGGCCGGATCGATTCGTTCCAGAACGCTGCCCGCGCCCAGCTGGCCGCCGTCGGCTACCTGTTCGAGAAGCCTCAGAACAACGCGAATCTGTCGGAAGTG
>JALUUA010000142.1 GCA_027021605.1 Candidatus Bipolaricaulota bacterium
CCTGCCGCTGGCCGTGCACAAACTCAGCGGACAAGTTCGGGACTTCGAGGGCTGCCCCTTTCCCGCGTATGTGTGGGCCGCAAGCGATGATCTCAACTCCCCTCAAGCGATCGTGAGGACAGACGAAGAGGGCTGCTTCACGCTCTGGTACCCCGAGGGGAAGCCGCTCAGGGTATTCATCGACGACGAGAGCTACTCCCGCACGACCTACGAGTGCTGGATCACTTCGGAAGGGCTGAAGGCTGACGTGCAGATCAATCCACGCGTAGGCGACTTCGAGCTTTGGGGTCTGCACGCCTGGCGCACGCAGCTCAATTGGCACGTGTACTTCTGGCCCTGCTCGCTGCCGTTGGACCTTCGGGCCAAGCAGCTCAACAGGGAATTTTCGGTTCCCCGGTTGAGGAGGGAGGAAGTCACGGTGCGCTTCGACGGCGAGGAGGTTCCCATCCTGGGATTGCACCGGGTGCCGGTCCACATCAAGAAGGGGCGAGTCCATGCTGCCTATCTTTTAGATCTGCCCCTGCAGAAGAGGCTTTATCCTTGTGAGCCCATGCGGATTCAAGTGGAAGTGCACACGGCCACCCGCGGGCGCGGGGAGGCGTGGTATATTGTGTGGTAAGAGCCCTGATGGGTGTAGAATAGTCATGGCCAATCCCCTAAGCTAGAATTCCTGAGGTGATCAACGATGGCGAAGATTGCGGACCGTGTTGAAGTAAACCCCAAAGTCCATCATGGAAAGCCCGTCATCGCGGGGACCCGAGTGCCGGTTCATATGGTGCTCGGTCTCCTGGCCCGTGGGCTGACCCCGGAGGATATTATCCGCGATTATTACGACCACATCACTAAGGAAGACATCCTGGCCTGCCTCCGCTATGCCCAATCCCTCGTTGAAGAGGAAGAGGTCCACACCGTTTGAGCCATGACCCTTTTCTTGGCAGACGAGTGCGTGTTTGTTTCTACCGTTCGTCTCATGAGGAATCTTGGGCTTACAGTCCAGCGCGTCCAGGAGCTCAGCCTGATCGGTTCCGAAGACCAAGAGATCTTTCAAGAAGCGCAACGGATGAAAGCCGTCCTTGTGACCAACGACAAAGGCTTCGGAGACGTTCGGGTTTATCCACCCTCGTCGCATCGGGGGATTATCGTTTTGAGGATGGAGCCCGATCCGAAGAAGGTTCAAGCCGTCCACCGCGTATTGGAAGGACTGCTCAAGCGGGAAAGGAAATTCGATTGCTGCCTTTTTATCGTTGATGCGAGCAAATACCGCAAGAGGAAAAGGCCATAAATAAATGAGCAGGCAGAAGCAGCAGAAGCCGAAGTCCTCCCAGGACCCTAAGATTGTGATCTCCGTAATCCACACGACAACTTGGGGGCTCGTGGCCGCAAAGCATCCTGGGATCAGACCCGCTGCCCAGCTTGTTGGGGCTTTTGGCATTCACGCTGGTGGATGGAGCAGCTTCCTTTGGAGACTTCCGAGGATGGAACTGGCAGGATGCTCGGATCTTGCGCCGCTTTCACGCCTTTGGATTGGGGATTATGAAGATGGTCGTCGCCTCCGAGACGGGGAGGAGCGCCCTTAAGGCCCTCAAGGTGCTTCAGGGCACGGGGATTCAACTTGTCGTGGTGACCCACCCTCCGGCGGCCACGACGGGACCGAAGGGCGAGATCCCCATCGGGCTCAGCCGCCCGGAATATCAACACGTCAAGCGCCATCTGGAGGCTCAGGGAGCCGTGATCGTGCAGGGGACACGACCCCTCGGCGGCGTCGGACGCGCCCTCGGTTGGCGGGCGGCGGTTCCTGCTACGTTCGTGGACGAAACGCTCGAGCTGTTTAGCTCGGGGACTAAGATCGCCGTGGAAGTCGCAATCATGGCGGCGGACGCCGGGGCCGTGGAGGCGGGCGAGGAGGTCGTGGCGCTGGGCGGCACCTTCAAAGGGCTGGATACGGCTCTCGTCGTCAAGACGGCCTATAGCTACAACGTCTTTGCGGAGTTCGAGGTGTTGGAGATCGTCGCCAAGCCCCGACATCCGGGGAAGCGCCTGCCGGAATACGAGCAGGAAGGCTGGGAAGGCGATCTCGATCCGTACTATAAGCCCGTCGAACTGGACGAAGAACGCCACGGCTAGGCTCAACAGAACACGAGGTAGGCGGAAAGCTCAAAGGCAAGTAGCCCCGCCTTGAGATGAGATAGGAAGGGAGCTTGCCGCCCCCTCGCCGGTTTGAGTATGATGGGCTGCGCATGCCAGAAGCAACGCCATCATACATGAGCGCGAAATTCTTTCCTAAGGGGAGAGGTGCGGTGAGGCAACTGCGACGGCAACCCGATAAAGAGCAACCGTTTAGGGCACTCAGCATCGCGTTCGGCTATGGATGGGGCGGCTTCCTGTTTCTCCTCTCGATCCTGAGCGCGCTGGGCCTGAGCCTGGGGCTCCCCCCGGTGCCCGCCCAGGCCCAGATCCCGGAGCTGGCCCAGAGCCCCTCGTTCGAGGTCTTCGGAAGCGTAAATTGGACCGTCCGCTACGGGCTGGGAGACCCCCGTGGGCTGGCCCAGAAGGGCTACTCCCGCGGCCTCTTCTTCAACCAGAACATCACCCTGGACGCCGACGTCTCCGTGGCCGTCGAGCGCCCCGTCCCCGGGCTGCTCTCGTTGTTGGCCCAAATCGACAACCAGCAGCCCGACTTCCTCCAGTCCCTAAGCATCCTCTTTGAGGCCGAGCGCTGGACGGCCCAGTTCGGGGACTTCCCCATGGGCCGCCCCGAGAGCCCCTTTGCCTCCGCGGATCGCCTGCTCAAGGGCTTCAAGGTGGACTGGCAGGTCAACGAGCGCCTCTCCCTCAGCGCGATCCTGTCCCAGGTCTCCGGGATCCTGCAGACCAAGACGTTCCGCGGGAACACCGTGGAGGAAACCGTCCAGCTCGTACCCCAACTCCCGGACCGCCCCTGGGCCGAAATGCCGTACCTCTGCGAGCTTCAGGGGTCGGAGACCTACTGCAACCTGAGGGGGCTGGCCCACTTCTTCCTCGGCCCCGACTTCGTCGAGGGGTTTACCAAAATCAAGCTGCGCTTCCCCACGGACGATCGCCTCCGGGAGCTCCTGGAAGCCTATGAGCTGGGGTACCTCTTCGACGTCATCCAAGAAGACCCGGAGCCGGAGCTGGATCCCTCGTCCTACCTCATCATCCCCGCCGAGGAGGGGTTCTACCTGGCGCTGCGCGCGGACTTCGAGACGATTCTCCGGGACCAAATCTTCCGCTACATCGACGACTACAACCTGGGGTTGCCGCCGGACGCGGAGTTCCAAGAGTACCCCCTAAGCCCGGGGACGGACTACGAGCGAGGCTTTCTCGAGGGCCTGCAGGAGCGACTCACGATCGCCGTCGACTCCCTCGAGCTCCGCCCCCCGGACGCGGCCTACTATCGCTTTTACTACCTGCGGCACCCCGAAATCCTTGAGGGGAGCGTTCGGGTGGAGATCCGGCTCCTCCGGGAGGAGGAGTTCCGCCCGATCGACGATCCCCTGCTCGCGGGCTTCGAGATGAACGTCTACCCCGAGGTGGGCGTGCTGGAGCTGATTGCCCCTCCCGAGTTCTTCCAGAACCCCGAGAGCGCCGTGCGGGTGAGCTACGCCTACAAGTCGGGAGCGGGCACGTACGTGCTGGGGCTCTCCGTCCTCAAGGGGAGCGAACGGGTGTACTTAAACGGCGAGCTCCTCCGGCCCGGGCAAGATTATTTGCTGGAGTACGAGACGGGCTTTCTCATCCTCTTCGTGGAGGTGGGCCCCGACGACGTCCTGCGCATCGAGTACGAGGTGGCCCGCGGGGGCTTGGGGGGCTTTGCGGAGTACCGCCGGGGCTTCGAGGGCCTCACGCTCCAGTACCAGCCCTGGGACGGCTTCACGCTCTTTGTGGATCTGCTGCGGGCGCACGACTCCCCCACCGCGGGCGTCGACCCCGAGTCGCTGGCGACGATGCCCAACAACCACGTGGTGCTGGGCCTAAGCGGCGTCTGGGAGGGCGAGGGCTTCCGGACGGACTTCGACTTGGGCTTCAACGTCAACGTCTTCCCGCCGGATGACAACATGAAGATCAACCAGCCCAACCGCATATACGCCGTCCACGGCCTCACCCACCAGGGCCGGGAGCTGGTCCTCTTCGGCCACCGCAACGGCGTCCAGGTGTACGACGTCGCCACGGGGAGCTGGAGCGGCTACGGGCCCGCGGAGGGCCTGGCGGGCCTGGAGGTCTTCGACATCGACAGCGTCGAGGGCCTGGTCGCCTTCGCCACGTCAGGGGGGCTCTCGCTGCTGGAGCTGGAGCCGGGGGACCCCCTGGCCAGCTTCGCCCGGCCCGCCGACTGGCGGCGCTTCGACGAGCGGGATGGGCTCCCGAGCAGCCGCGTCCTCAGCGTGCTCCTCGTCGACGGCAACAACGCGGTCTGGGTCGGCACGGACAAGGGGCTAGCCACGGCGCCCCTGGGCGACTTCGAGGCCCTCACGGAGCGAAAGACGTGGACCCTCTTCCAGAAGGAGAAGTACCCGGAGCTCCCGAGCGATCGCGTCCAAGAGCTGGCCTGGGCCGGGGGGATGCTGTACGTCGGCACGGACGGGGGGCTGGCCGTCTTCGACCCCTCGGCGGAGCGCTTCGTGCCCGTAGCGGAGCTGCAGGGTCTCGAGATCCGCGACCTGGCGGCGGACGGCCTCCGCGTGTACGCGGCCACGGACCGCGGCGTGTACGCGATCGAGGGCACCCGGGGGGTCGGGCGCCCGTTCCTGAGGGCCGTTCAAGCCGTCGCCCTCTGGGAGGGGGAGCTGTGGGCGGGCACGGAAGCGGGGCTCTTCGGGGCGATCTCCGGCCTCGTCCCCGAGACGGAGGGACGCTCGATCACGGCCCTGGGGACGGGGGAGCGGGCCCTCTGGGCCGGGGAGGAGGCCGATGAGAGCTATCGGCTTCGGCTCTTTGAGGTCGCGCAGCCCCAACCCGAGGGGGAGGACGGGATCGAGTCCGGTCTCCGCGTGCGCGTCTACGACGCGCGGGAGGCGGAGCTGGACGGCGAGGCGAAGGGGCGCTTCTCGGACCTGCCCGCCGCGGAGCACACCGACCTCGGCTGGGTGGGAGAGATCTCGGTCAGCAAGCAGCTGGGTCCGCTCACCCTTCGGGGGACGCTGCGGAGCATCTCGCCGGAGTTCACCCCCATCGGGCTGCTCAACCGGGAGGACCGGCTGCAGCTGAGCCTGGGCGCCTCCTATGCGCTCAGCGAGGCCCTCACCGTCCGGGTCAACCACGAGGAGGGGCTCACGGACCTCTTCCGCTCGCCCACCCAGGTGCTGCGCGACTCCCTGGGTCTGAGCTTCCGGCCGGAGGGGGGCCCCACCCTCGACGTGGACTACGCGATCGATCGCTTGGACCACAGCTTCGAGCGGCCCGGGTTCGACATCCGACGGCGCTCGTACACCCTCTCGCTGGGCCAGACCCTGCTCGACCGGCGCCTCGATCTGGGGCTCAGCGCGCAGCTCGCCCAGGACGAGGACCCCCGCCGCCCCGGTGGGGGCTTCCTGGAGGGGGACCTCCAGGGGACGGCCCGGTTCCGGGCGGGCCCCGATCTCCGGTTGAACCTCGCCCTCAAGCAGCCGTTGCAGCTGCGGTTTGGCCGGCTCTTCGGGGCCAGCCAGCTCACCTGGGGGGCGGACTGGACGACCGCGGCCTCCGTGAGGGAGCTTCCCCTCCTCGGAATGCCCGTCCAGCTCACGTTCCAGACGGGCTATCAGGGGAGCAGTCGGTTGCCCGTCTTCGGGTCCGGGGGGCGGTTCTCCCTCGACCAGTCGGCCAACGTGCAGGTGCAGGCCGCACGTCTGCAGCTCGGGGAGGTGGTGCTCAGCCCCCAGGGGACGTTCTCCCTCCGCTCCCGGGACCCCTTCAGCTTCAACTCCCTGCTGGAGCTGGGCGGGGACACGACGCTCCAGGGGCAGTGGGGCCTGATCGACGGGACGCTCTCGCTGGGGCGCACCTTCTCCACCCAGGGGCGCACCGGGCTGGTGCGCTTCCAGGACCGCGGCCAGCTCAGCCTCGCCCACCGCGATCTGCGGGGACTTCGCCCCACCCTAGAGCTCTCGGGCACCCTGGAGACGCTCACCCACCCGCTCTTCGGCCGCATCCGCAACGGGCAGTACCAGATCGCGCTCCAGCTCTTCTGGCAGAAGCTCGACTCGCCCCTGACGGCCGACCTCTACCTGAGCCGCCAGGCGATCCTCACCGAGCGCGAGCGGACGGTGACGTACTCGTTCCAGCAGGGGATCGAGTACCAGCTCGTCCCGAGGTGGGGCCTCACCCCCCGGCTGGACGTGCTGCTCGACTACATCCGAGGCGAGCGGAACCGCCAGCCCGTGGAGGATCTCTCGGGCGAGATCACCCTCTCGGCGAGCTTTGCCCCCATCCCCGAGTGGACGGCCACCGTGGGGGTGTCGTATCTGTTTACGACGGACGCCACGAAGCCCCGGCCCCCGGCCCACAGCTTCGCCGTCACCGTGCAGTTCGGCCGGACCTTTCAGTTCTTTTGAAGACTAGCGCACGCTCGCGGGCAGGGGTAGGGGGTCGTCGGGCGGACAGGCGCTGGGGCGAAGCGCACAGAGCAACGGGTTCGGCGGGCCGAAGATGGCCACGAACGAGATGCGGTGGGCCCCCACCAAATCGGGGTGCATCGTGAAGGCGTAGTCCAGGCGAAAATCCCCGAAGCGGATCCCGAACCCGATGCTGGGGGTGATCGCGCTCCCCGCGTTGCTCAAGCCCAGACGGAGGCTGAGCTCCGCGGGCTCGAGCCCCTCGAGGTCAAAGCCCCCGAGGGTCCACTCGCCCCCCAGGTGGAAGGCCCCCCTCGCGTCGAGGTCCGCGGCGAACGCGAGGCCGCCTCCGAGCAGGAGGGCTCCCCCCAGGCGGAAGCCCGGCCCCCAGGACTCGCGGTGGCCGCTGCCGTAGGTGATCCCGAGGCTCAGGAGGTTGGGGGCGATCGCCCCCACGCGCAGGGACCGCACCGGCAGCCCGCCCAGCTCCAGGCGATCCCGAACCCAGAGCACGCTGGGGGTGAGCGAAAACGCCATCCCGGACCCCGGGGCCAGGGTGCTCACCCGGTAGAACTTCATCTGGGCCCCCACGGCCAGGGGCATCCCGATCCCGAGGGCATCCAGGGAGAGGCCCCCTCCCAGGAGCGCGCCCATCTGCGTGTAGTTGAAGGTCTCGGAAGGCACGCCCAGCTCGTCCCGGCGCACGAGCCCGCCGACGCCGAGCACCAGGAACTGGACCCCCACGTTGGGGACGGCCAGCGTGACGCGGCCGTAGTCGGCCCGCACGAAGCGGTTCTGATAGAGCCCGCTGATGTAGAGCTCGCGCAGGAAGGCCAAGCCCGCAGGGTTGTAATAGAGGGCGGACTCGTCGGCTGCCAGGCCCACGAACGCACCGCCCATGCCCGCCGGGCGGGCCCCGCCCTCCAGCTCAAAGAGCCCCACCAGGCTCTGGGCACGGACTTCCACGGGGCTTGCAAAGCCAAAGCCAAATCCAAAGCCCAGCGTCCCCCCTAACAGCAGAACGATCAGGGCGTGTAAGATTTTGGATCTCATCGCTGAACGATCAGCACCTCCACGCGCGAGCGGACCACGCCTTGAGGGGTGGTCGCGCGCACCAGATAGAAGTACGGCCCGTTTTGCACGAGGCTGCCCCGGGGGTCCCGCAGGTCCCAGACGAACTCCCGACCCGTCAGGTCGAGATCTTCCTGCAGCACGGGGCGGCCCAGCAGGTCGTAGACCCGAAGCTCGGCGCCGGTTGTCCCGTCCGGAAGGAAGTAGCGGAACTTCGCCTGGGTGGAGGCGGGGTTGGGGTAAGCGATCACGCCCGCGGCGTCCCCCGGGGGCGCGGGAAAGACGTAGAAGCGGACGGTCGCCGTGTCCTGGCCGTCGCGGTCGTCGGTGACCGTAAGCGTTACGGTGTAGACGCCGCCCTTCTCGTAGCGATGGGTGGGGTTTTGCTCCGTGGAGGTGGTCCCATCGCCGAAGTCCCACAGCCAGGCGACGATCTCCCCGTCGGGGTCGGTAGAGGTGTCGGTGAACTGAATCGTGTCGCGGGTGCTCGGGCTCATCGGGGAGAACTCGAAGGAGGCGGTGGGCTCTTCGTTGACCGCGGGGAGGATCGTGAGGGTGCCCTCCACCACGGTGTGGGGGATAAGCTGAAAGTCCGGATCGTGAAAGATCTCAAAGCTGGGGAGCAGGACGACAACGGAATCCGGTTCCCCTACGGCGAGCACCCGCAGGCGGAAGAGTTCGCCCTCCCGGATGCCTGCCTCCCCCGGTTCGAGACAGCGGGTGGCGGCGAAGCGCACCAGGCCGTTCTCGACGTTAAAAGCCCACACCGGGCAGTCTTCGGGGAACACCACCTCTAAGATCTCGATCGCGGTCGGGTCGTAGGGGAGCACTCCTTGAAAGCTTACCAGTCCCCCCGGAGGAACCCCGGAAACGGTGACGGCGATCTCTGCCTCCTCGCCCTGGCGGACCTCCTTGCTCTCGACAGTGACGGTGGCCGTGGGCGGTTCCTCCTGCGCCAGCAGCCTGCCCCCTACGCCCCCGGGAGTTGCTCCCCATGCCAACACCAGAGCCACTACCAGAACCGGAATAAGTACAAACCCACGTGGGGCAAAAGTGCTCCCTTTGCGGGCTCCCATGGATTGCGTTATCCCGTCCAACTCGGATCACACTCCTCCTTGTTAAAAGCGCCAAGCAAACCCGACCTGGTGCGTGCTGGGGAGTTGGGCATGGCTTTGGAAGGCGTAGTCGAAGCGGAGCGCATCCAGGGTGATCCCAAATCCCAGGGTGAGAGCCCAGAGCGTCCCCTCCCAGAACCCGCCGAGTCGTAGGGCGACCGTCGGGCTCATGCCTGGGGCGAGCTCTTCCGGCAGCGGTATTTGAACCTCACCCCCCGCGCGAAGCGCAAGGGGGAAAGCGAGGTCCAGGGCGATCGTTAGCTCCGGGATCGGGCGCACGGCGATCCCGAAGGTTCCGCGGGGGGCACCCCCCGTCGTCCCCAGGGCGGGGAGATTCTCCCCCATCGCCCCCAAGCGAAGCTCCTCCAGAGGCAGGGAGAACGGCTGTTGGAAGCGAAGCAGCAAGCCCCAGTCGAGGGCTGCCCCGCCCCCACTTCCCTCCTCCACGGTGCTCACGCCGATGAGCTTCAGTTTAAGCCCTATGGCCAATTCCTCCAGGCTCTGCGTGGCGGGAAGGGGCAAATCCGAAAGCGCCCACCCCCCGGCTCCCAGCAGACCCAGCTGTAGGTAGCCCAGCGTTTCCGTCACCTCGTCCTGCGCGTTGCGCCCCTCGATGGGGCCGAAGCTGAACAACGCCAGCCCCCCACCCCAGCGGGGCAGCGCGCCAAGGCCGCGAAAAAGGTGCGAAGCGCCAAAGCGGAGCTCATAGAGGGCCTGAATCTCGGGAGCACCAAGATAAGCCAAGCCGGCGGGGTTGAACAGCACCGTCCCCGCGCCGTCCGCCACCGCTACGAAAGCCCCTCCCATCCCCACAGCTCGGACTCCAGCGCTGAGGTCAAAGAGGGTTGCCTGCTGGGCGCGAACCTCAACCGGTGCGTGGGGGAAAAAGAACGGCCCGTAAACGACCCCCAAGCTCCAAAGGCAGACCCCGACGACGATCCTCAGCGATATAGACTCTCTTTTCATCGGCATATTCTAGCCCCCAATGTCCCGGTTTGGCCGTGCTCTAGGTCACCTTACCACCAGCAGCCGACCGATGGGGGAGGCGCGCACCCCTTTGTCGGTCGTCACCGTCACCCGAAAGTAGTACGGTCCCGGCGGAACGGCTTGGCCGTCGAGGTCGCGGAGATTCCATCGAAAGCGGGTTTCATTTCTATCGAGGTCCCCACGGAAGACGAGCCGCCCTCGCAGGTCGAAGACCCAAAGCGTCGCTCCTTGGGCGTTCTGCGGCAGGGTGTAGACGAACGTAGCCCGGGTCCGAGCGGGGTTCGGGAAGACGTGCACGACGACCTCCGCCGGACCGGCCCCCTCCTCCACCACGGTGATCGTCTTGGAAGCCGTGTCCGACGCCCCCGTGTCGTCCGTGACGGTAAGGGTTACGGTGTACTCTCCCGCTGCGGAGTACGTATGGGTGGGATTTTGCTCCGTGGAGGTGGTCCCGTCGCCGAAATCCCACTCCCAGGAGGTGATCGTCCCCCCTCCCGTGGAGCGGTCCGTGAACTGCACCTCCTGACCTACCTCGGGTTGAGCCGGGGAGAAGTTGAAGTCCGCCTTCAGCTCCTGCGCGGACGCTACGGCAACCTCTCCCTCTACCACGGAGAAGGGGAATCCCCCCTCCGGGGTGTTGAGGCTGGTAAACGAAAGCGATAGGGTCGTCTTCTTGCCGACATCCCCGACGGCCCGCACCTTGAATTGCAGAAAGTTTCCGTTGCGAATAAGGTTTCCACTGACCTTGGCTCCGATGAAGCGGACCTCTCCGGCATTGTTATCGATTTGGAAGGCGAATATGTTATAGCCGTTGAGGCCCAACACGTCCTGAACCCAGATAACGGTAGGGTCGTAGGTCAGCTTCCCCTGAAAATCCTGCAACCCGGGCGAGGGCGCGTTCTGGATAGAGACGTTCACGTTGCCCGTCTTGTCCTTGGGGATAGAAACCTTGCCGACCGTTACCGTCGCTTCCGCTTGCGCCCATAAGGGCGTCTGCGTCCCCGTCCCAACAAGCGCTAATAGAAGAAGGACCGCTCCACCGACCCACTTGAGGGCTGTCGATTCACGTTCTTTCATCGTTTCCATGTGGGATCAGTGTAGTCCTGGCGTTCTCCCCGTCAAAGGACAGCGGTCCAATGTCTAAGCCCTCCCGGTCCGAGGCGAAACCGACACGTTACCGCCCCCTTGTCACTTCTTGGACGACGATCCGACGGCCGATCCCCAGGGTCGCCTGCTCCCACCCGAGGAGGGAAGACCAGGAGGAAGCGCCGCTTAGCTCCCAGGCTCGGAAGTCCACGGATCCCGATAGGTCGAGAAACCAAAGGGATCCCGTATGATGAAACATCCCGCTTATGGAGAGTTCATCAAGGCTCCCCTGGCCCAGGAGGAGGAGCTGGGAGAGCCCTGCAGGCCCGTATCCCCATTGCCCCTGCAGCGTGAGCGAAGGACTCAGATAGCGGCCGTTTCCGTTTAGGCTCCACCCCCCGGCGGAGAGATCCACCGTTCCCTCCAGGGCCC
>JALUUA010000143.1 GCA_027021605.1 Candidatus Bipolaricaulota bacterium
CTGCGGGCGGAGGTCGAAAGCGTAAGGGAGCTTCGGTCCCTCTCCCTCTGGCACAACGGCCGGGTCGTCCGGACGTACCCGCTGGAGGGGAAGCGGGCGAGCGTCGAGTGGTCGGGCCGAGCCCGGTCCGGCTGGTACGCCGTCACCGTCGAGTCGGAAGGGGGAGGCTTCGCGCTCACGAATCCCGTCTGGGTCGAGCCCGTCCCCCCTCAAGAACCCCCGCGGAAGGGAGGTGCTCCCGATTAACCCAATCCCGATTAACCCCAGATCCCACCGAAGATCCGATGGCCCGAGCCGCGCGCCGGTCCCCTCCCTTTGGGGGCTGTCGGTGTTGTCGCTGTTGCTGTTTTTGTTCTTGTTTTCGCCCCCAGGACCGGGGGAAGCGACGGCTCAGCCGGTCGTGTTGGGTCCGGTGTTCATAAAAAGCCTTGTGGCGTACTGGCCCCTCAACGAGGGGGCCGGGGGGGAGGCCCAGGACGCCTCGGCCCGCGGCCACATCGGGCAGCTGCGCAACGGGCCCGAGTGGGCGGCGGGCCGCGCGGGGTACGCCCTGCGCTTCGACGGCCTCGACGACTACGTCTGGGTCCCCTATCACCCCGATTGGGACCTCCCGCAGGGCTTTTCCCTCGTTCTCTGGGCCTATCTCGAGTCGGAGCCCGACACGACCCCGGGGAACGACTGGCGGCTCCTGGTGGGCCGCAGCGGCTTTCGGCCCTACGGGCTCGCCCTGGAGCAGAACGGGAAGCTTACGGGGTCCGTGTACGTGGGGGGCGAGCGGCGGTCCCTCTCGAGCGGGGAACCCCTGCCTGTGGGCGAGTGGGCCCACCTCGCGTTCACCTACGACGCGGCCTCCGGGACGTTGCGGCTCTACCGGGACGGGGAGCTACGCGCGGAAGAAGAGGGGAGTCCGGGTCCCGTCGAGCGCCGGGAGGGCCGGGCGCTGACGATCTCGCTCCCCCGGCCCGAGGGGTTGGAGGACGAGCGGGCCTGGCCGGGGCTACTCGATGAGATCCTCCTCTTCGACCGCCCCCTCCTTCCCGAGGAGGTGCGGGCCCTCTACCGGGGAAAGGCGTATAATTGAACCATCCTACTACTAGCCAAGGCCAAGGAGGAAGTGCACCACCATGAGGACGAGATCCCTTACGATAGTCGCGCTCGCTGCGGGGCTCGCCGGCCTGGGGGTCGTGGGGCTCCTTAGCGGGCCCTTCCCGGCGCAGGGCCAGGGGGAGGAGCCGCCCATCGCGGAGGGCTTGATCGCGTACTGGCCCCTGGACGACGGCGGGGAGGGAGCGGGAGCGGAAGCGGAAGCGGGAGCCGAGGCGGTCACCCGCGCTCGGGACGCGTCCGGCAACGGCCACGACGGCGAGCTGCGCAACGGGCCCGAGTGGGTGGAGGGCGTTCGCGGCGGGGCGCTGCGCTTCGACGGCGTGGACGACTTCGTCTTCGTCCCCTACGATGCGGCCTTCGACCTGGAGGCGGGGCTTACGCTGGCCCTTTGGGCCTTCTTGGAGGCTGACCCCGACGCGGGGGAGGGGAACGACTGGCGGCTCCTGGTGGGCCGCAACGGCTTCAGCCCCTACGGGCTCCTCATCGAGCAGAGCGGGCGGCTGAACGGCACCGTCTACATCGGGGAGGAGCGCCAGATGATCCTGAGCGAGGACCCCCTGCCCGTGGGGGAGTGGGTCCACGTGGCGTTCACCTACGACGCCGGGGAGGGCCGGGCGCGGCTCTACCTCCAGGGGGCGCTCATCGCGGAGGCCGAGGCGGCCGCGGGCCCCTTCAAGCTCCGGGAGGGCCGGCCCCTGACGATCTCGCTGCCGGCCCGCGAGGGCTCCCCGGACGTCCACACCTGGCCGGGAAAGCTGGATGAGATCTACTTCTTTGGCCGGCCCCTCACCCCCGAGGAGGTCCGGGCGCTCTTCGAGCACGCGGCGCCGACCTCCGGAAGCACCGAAGGATCGTGAAGTCCCTTCTCGCGCTGCCGGTCCTTGCGGGCGCCCTCGTCCTGGGCGCCCTGGGCGGGGTGGGGATGGGGGTGGGGATGGGGGCGGGGACAGGGGACGCGTCGATCGGATCCGTAGCCGCGCCTGCGCCCGAGGAGGGGACAAGGAGCGTCCGGCAGGCGGCCCGGATGGTGCGGTACGTCGTGCTGGAGTCGGGCCTGGGGGTGAGGTGGGAGCCCTCGGAAGCCCTGATCCGGAGGCTCGAGGGGGCCCTCGGCCGCCCTTGGAGGGAGCTAAAGCCGCTGAGCGCGCCGTTTGCCCGCTCGGACACCCCGAGCGTCACGGCGGAAGCGCTGGCCTGGACGATCCTCGCCGAGATCGCCCAGGCCCGGCACCGAAGCGCCCAGGGGGACCCGGCATCCCTTGTGTACCTCTATTTGGCCTCCCAACAGGTCGGCTTTGCCCAAGAGGAGCTGCTCGATCGCTCCACCGGGCTGTATCGGCCGGCCTGGCGCGACGGGGCGCCCTACGGGGACCCGGAGCT
>JALUUA010000144.1 GCA_027021605.1 Candidatus Bipolaricaulota bacterium
GCTCCGAGCCCGACGGCGGCACCCCGCGTTCCACCCCTTGGGGAAGCAGCGCGTCCTGAGCGTGGAGGAGGGCACGTTCGCGCTGCTCCGCGAGGCCCCCGACGGGCGTGACCCTGAGCCGTTGCTCGTGCTCGTCGACGTCTCGGGGCGCCCCCGAACGCTGAGTGTGGACGCGACCGAGCTGCCCTCGGGCGCCGGAGGCTGGCGGGACGCGCTCGACGACGGGACGTTCCCCGTGCAGGACGGGGAGCTGGTCGTGCCCCTGGGGGGCTATCAGGCGCGGTGGCTTCTCCCCGTCCCTTGACTTGAGGAACTTAAACTGAAAGGTTCAAGGCTGCTGGGGAAAGACCTCCGCCAGGGCATCCAGCACGGTTTCCCAAGATACGCTTCCGGAGGGCTGGCGGAGCGGGGGCTGCTGCTCTACCTGGAGAAAGCGCTCAGGGATCGCCGCGCCGGGCGCGTTCTCGCGGCAGATATCGGGCGAGCCGTTGGCGAACCGCCCTTGGACGTTCGTCGTCCCGCAGAGGGTATCGGGAAAGCCCGCCTCGTTGCAGCTCCCCGCCTGTAGGCCGTGGAGAGCCAGCCGGGCATCCAGAGCGTCCGCCAGACGGTTGGCCAAGCTGCTGTTCCCTAAGTCCTGGGGCGTGCCGTTGCTGACGATGGCTGTGTAGGGGAACGACGACGAGAACCCGTGGATCGAGATCGCCACGAGCTTTGGATCGGCGCGCAGCAGCTCCTCGTGGAAGACCTCGAAGAACGTCTTGTCGAAGTGAGCCACGTCCGAGATGCGATAGGGGTTCCCGTCGGAGAAGGTGCCGTCGCAGGGGCTGTACTCCGTTTCGTTCGCGTTGCGGTGGGTTCCCGCGATTGCCAGGGCCGCCGCTCGGAGGCGCAGGAAGAGAAAGATCCCCTGGCCGCGCGTGTTGAGATCGTATAAGGGATGGGGAACTTGGAGGTGGAGCGCTCGACGCCCTTGGGGGTTGTAAACGTAGGTGCCGCGACCCTTGAGGGGCTGTCCACCCGCGTCCCGGCGTTCGGCGAGCACGAAGTACGTCTGCGCTGTCCCTGCATCGCGGAAGAGCAGGAGGTCGTAGTCTAACCGAGAGGCCCGCGTTGCAGCGAGGGAAAGATTTCCCTCAAGGAGGGCCGCCACAGCGCGGCGCCAGATCTCAAGCTCTGCGTCCGTCGGCGGGACAAACGCGTACGAACCCCGACCGGGGATCGGGATCTCGTTGAGATACGCTTCCAGATCTCCCGAGCTGGGGATGAGGGGCGCAAACGCGCACGACGTGAGCGCCAGAAGGGGAATCGCCAGCGCTGTGAGGAGGAGCGATCGCGACCTTTGGGTGTCAGAATTCGCCATCGGACGACCTCCTGCAGTTCCTCTCCTCTCGGCAGGCGAGAACGTTTGTCTTTGTATAATGCAAGGCAAGCGTGATTGTCAAGTGGAGGGGAATCGGCCCGCAAATGGGATCAGATGAACGTGAACGGGTAGGGAGAGGAGCGAGAGGGCCATGAGCATCAAGATCCTCCTCGACACGGACATCGGGACGGACATCGACGACGCGGTCTGCTTGGCGTATCTGCTCGCGCAGCCCGAGTGCGAGCTGTTGGGGATCACCACGGTGACGGGCGAGGCCGAAAAGCGCGCGCAGATCGCGGACGCCCTCTGCCGCGTCGCGGGCAAGGAGATCCCCATCTACCCGGGGGCGGAGGAGCCGCTGCTCGTCCCCCAGAAGCAGACGCGCGCCGAGCAGGCCGAGGCCCTGGCGAAGTGGCCCCATCGGAAGGCGTTCCCCAAGGGCGAGGCCGTTGCGTTTTTGAGGCGGACGATTCGCGAACATCCCCATGAGGTCGTGCTGCTCACCATCGGACCCTTGACGAACGTCGCGCTGCTCTTTAGGACGGATCCCGAGACCCCCAAAATGCTTAAGGCGCTGGTGCAGATGTGCGGCGTCTACGAGCGCTTCCCGCCCGGGCGGCTCACGGAGTGGAACGCCAAGGGCGACCCGCACGCCACCGCCGTCGTGCTCCGCTCCGGGGTCTCAGCACACCGCCTGGTGGGGCTCGACGTGACCACGCAGGTGCGCCTGAGCGCCCGGGAGGTGCGGGAGCGCTTCTCCAGCCACGAGCTGCTGCGCTGCGTGCTCGACTTCGCGGAAGTCTGGTTCCGGGAGCGGGACGAGATCGTCTTTCACGACCCGCTGGCGGCGGCCACGGTCTTTGCGCCCGATCTCTGTCGATTCGAGCGGGGGCGCGTGGAGATCGAGCTGCGGAGCGAGAAGCTCAAGGGCTTCACGCACTGGGCGCGCGACCCCGGGGGGCCGCACGAGGTCGCCCTCGGCGTGGACCCCGAGCGCTTCTTTGCGCACTTCTTCGAGACTTTTGGGCTATAATGCGGGTGTTGGGTAATTCGCGAATACGCAGCCGGGAGGAGGTGCAACGGTGAGCGCGATCAAGGAGCGGGCCAAGCAGCTGATCGACCA
>JALUUA010000145.1 GCA_027021605.1 Candidatus Bipolaricaulota bacterium
GGCTGCTGGCCATCTTGGAAGAAGCTCAGCAACGGGCGTCCGGGTTCAGCTTGAACAAGACGATCGTGGATCGCTTCTACGGCGCGGCTTCGACAACACCAGCTGCCATATTTGGCGGGCTGCTGCGCCTGGCGACCACGGCCCACCTCCCGGAAGTGGGCCGCGAGGTCAACGAGCTGGTCGAGGACGTGCTGACTCAGCTCGACAAGGCGGGCGGCTTTCCCAAGACGCTCACTCAAGAGGAGCAGGCGGAGTTCGCGCTGGGCTTCTACCACCAGCGGGCGGACTTTCGGGCAAGGCGAGGCAAGGGCTCAAGACAAGAGCAACAAGATCAAGAACAAGAGCAAAAGAAGGAGGGGTGATCGCAATGAGCGGGAACGCGATTTACACGGACCCGACGAAGCGGCACGACTTCGTGCTGTTGTTCGACGTGGTGAACGGCAATCCCAACGGCGACCCGGACGCGGGGAACCTCCCGCGGGTGGACCCGGAGACGATGCACGGCTTAGTCACCGATGTCTGCCTCAAGCGCAAGGTGCGGGACTACCTCCAGCTGGCCCACAACGTTCCCATCTTCATCCAGAGCCGGGTGGCCCTCAACACCCTCATCGAGCAGGCGGGCGCGGAGGCCGATCCCCAAATCAAGGAGAAGCTCGAAAGATACGACCAGCTGGCTGATCGCGAGAAGCGGGAACTGACCCATAGACCGCATGACAAGACCCGCGAGGAGCTTTGCCGTCGCTACTACGACGTGCGCATGTTCGGCGCGGTGCTCTCTACGGGGCGGCTGAACGCCGGGCAGGTGCGCGGCCCCGTCCAGATCACCTTCGCCCGCTCGCTGGACCCCATCGTGCCTTTAGACCTCTCAATCACGCGACAAGCCCGCACCACGGAGGAGCGCATGGAGACAGGCGAGACGGAGATGGGCCGAAAGCCCATCGTCCCCTACGGGCTCTACCGTGCCCACGGCTTCTTTAACCCCTTCTTGGCTAAGGATACGGGGGTCACCCAAAAGGACTTGGAGCTGTTCTGGGAAGCTCTGACGCGGATGTTCGAGTTCGACCGCTCCGCGGCCCGGGGCGAGATGACCGTCCGCGGCCTGTGGGTCTTCACCCACGAGAACGAGAAGGGCAACGCCCCGGCTCACAAGCTTTTCGAGTCGCTCCGCGTCGAGAAGCGGGATGGTATCGAGACTCCACGCAGCTTTACCGACTACGAGATCGTCGAGCCTCAACAAGACCGGCTCCCTCAAGGGGTTACGCTCACACGATTGACATGATGAATCAGGAGCAGGCCGATGACATTTGCTTCCCTCGATCTCAATCTGGAAGGACCCCAAAGGGCTCACGGCGAGGACGACGAGCGGGTGCCGATCAGCGCTCTGCAGCACTACGTCTACTGCCCACGGCAGTGCGCGCTCATCCACGTCGAGCAGACTTGGGAGGAGAACCTCTACACCCTGCGGGGGCGGAGGGCTCACGAGCGCGTAGAGCTGCCCGAAGGAATCATCCGCGAAGGCGTCCGTGTAGAGTACGCCCTGCCGCTGTGGTCTGAGCGCCTGGGGCTCGTGGGGCGGGCCGACGTGGTGGAGTTCCCCAACGACGTGCCCTACCCCGTCGAACACAAAGTCGGCCCACGCCGCGCTCGACACGCCGACGAGGTCCAGCTCTGTGCGCAAGCCCTCTGCTTGGAGGAGATGCTCGGCGTCCCCGTGCCGGAGGGAGCCCTCTTCTATCGGGCCTCCCGACGCCGCCGGGAGGTGGTGTTCACCCCCAAGCTGCGGGCGGAGGTCGAGCGCGTCGTCCGCGAGGTGCGTGCTCTGCTACGCCAAAAGAAGCTCCCGCCGCCGGTGGCCGACGCCCGCTGCCGGGACTGCTCGCTGATCGAAAGCTGCTTGCCCTTCGTGCCGCAGGCCCTGGCTGCCCTCCGCGAGCAAGGAGGCAGGCCGTGATCACCCAGCTGTTGAACACGCTGTTTGTGCAATCGCAGGGGGCCTACTTGCGCCTGGACCACGACACCCTCAAGGTGGAGATCGACGGCCAAACCAAGCTCCAGATCCCGCTCCACCACCTTGGGGGCCTAGCGCTGTTCGGAAACGTGCTCATCAGTCCCTTCCTGCTCCATCGCTGCGCTCAGGATGGGCGTCAGGTCGTGTGGTTCACGAGCAAGGGCGAGTTCCAGGGACGACTTGTCGGCCCCACCTCCGGGAACGTGCTCCTACGGCGGGCGCAGCACGAAGCCCTCGACGACCCAAAGAAGACGCTTTCCCTGGCCCAAAGGTTTGTGGAGGCGAAGGCGAAAAACACGCGCACGGTGCTCCAGCGAGCCGTGCGAGAGCGTCCTCCCACGCCCTTGCTCCTGCGGGCTCTTGAGGAGCATAAATGGGTGCTCAAACGCCTGCCCCAAGCTAGCTCTCTGGATGAGGTTCGCGGCCTGGAAGGCCAAGCCTCGGCAGCCTACTTTGCCGCGTTCGATGACCTGATCCTGACCGAGGAATTTCGTTTCTCCGGGCGCACGAAGCGCCCGCCCCGCGATCCCGTCAACGCACTGCTCTCGTTCTTGTACGCCTTAACGATCAACGACTGTGTCGCGGCCTTAGAGGGAGTGGGTCTTGACCCTCAGATCGGGTATCTGCACGCCCTGCGGCCGGGACGGCCCGCCTTGGCCCTCGATCTGCTGGAGGAGTTCCGAGCCTGGTGGGCTGATCGTCTCGCCTTGGCCCTTCTGAATCGTCGTCAGCTTGCCTCCAAGCACTTCGAGCACCGTCCCGGGGGAGCGGTCTTCCTAAACGAGTCCGGTCGCCGGAGCGTGATTGAGGCATACCAACGGCGTAAGCAGGAAACGGTCCGCCATCCCCTTGTGAAAGATCCGGTCCCTATCGGCCTGCTTCCGCATCTCCAAGCACGGTTGCTGGCCCGCTATTTGCGGGGAGACTTACCGGAGTACCCACCCTTCCTGGGCAAATGAGGGAAGATGGACAAGATCGACGTTCTGGTGACTTACGACGTGGACACCTTGAGCGAGGACGGCCCTGCCCGCCTGCGCCGGGTGGCTACGATCTGCAAGAACTTCGGCCAGCGGGTTCAGTTCTCCGTCTTTGAGTGTCGAGTCACGCCTGCGCAGCTTGAGGACCTGGAAGCGAAATTGCTTCAGGTCATCGACCACGAGGTGGACAGCTTGAGAATCTATCTCCTCTACGGTGGCCGTGAGAAGTGCTTGCGGGCCTATGGATGCGATCGATACCGAGACTTTGACGAGCCCTTGGTGGTTTAGGAAGCGCGAACCGCAAGTGGGAACAGGATTGCTAGGGCATTCGCGATGATGGAAGAAAGCGCTGAGCAAGCAAGGATTCTCCCTAAAGCTATAGCGAATTGGGCAACAGCAAGCGTCACGAATACCGGGTTCGCGGAGACAATCCTCTGGACACCCGTAGAGTGTGAGAAGTACGCTATACCGTTGCACCGGGCCTTCGGGTCCGGTGAGGATTGAAACTCGTCGTCGAGGAAGGGGACGGCATAGAGCAAGAACGTTGCACCGGGCCTTCGGGTCCGGTGAGGATTGAAACGCAAAGGGCCCCATTTCTCCTTAAGTGTTTTAGTCCAATCGTTGCACCGGGCCTTCGGGTCCGGTGAGGATTGAAACTGGATGTATTCCACCTGCTCCCCAGCCTCGACGGCGTTGCACCGGGCCTTCGGGTCCGGTGAGGATTGAAACCAAGAGCAGCGCGCACGCAGTGAATACGGGAAGGGGGTGGGTTGCACCGGGCCTTCGGGTCCGGTGAGGATTGAAACCACGGGATCGATCCCGTGGGCGATGGCCCCCGTGATCGTTGCACCGGGCCTTCGGGTCCGGTGAGGATTGAAACTCACCCGCCGTCTCCCGTCTCGCGGACGACGCTGAGGGCGTTGCACCGGGCCTTCGGGTCCGGTGAGGATTGAAACCTGCTCAGCCGCCAGACGGGCGCGACCCCGCCCACGGGGTTGCACCGGGCCTTCGGGTCCGGTGAGGATTGAAACATAACATCGTTCTTGGACGCGCCCAGCGCGATCAGGTTGCACCGGGCCTTCGGGTCCGGTGAGGATTGAAACCGCGATCGAGGCTTTGCGTAGCCGGGCGCGGCGTGTCTGTTGCACCGGGCCTTCGGGTCCGGTGAGGATTGAAACGATTTGGAACTTGCTGAGGGCGGTCGCCTCGGACACGTTGCACCGGGCCTTCGGGTCCGGTGAGGATTGAAACCATCCCGCCGTAAGGCACGTCCGCCCGGATACGAAGGTTGCACCGGGCCTTCGGGTCCGCTAACTCATTGTTAGCGGACCCTGTTCCCCCGTCCCCCTCGAAGTCGCCGGAGGGCCTCGTCGCAGAGCGCCTCCGGCGGCTGCATCCCGTCGAGCGTGTGCGTCCGCCGGGCCCACCCGGGGACCTCCGCGATCAGCCCCTCGTAGAGCTCGGCCCAGCGGGCGTACACGGAGGGGGGGTGCTCCAAGCCCTCCCCCGCCCTCTTCACCAACGTGTCCAGGGGAACGCGCAGGCGGAAGATCGCCTCCGGCTCCAACGGTCGACCCGCCCGCAGGAGCCACGCGGCCGCTCCCTCCCTCCCCCTAAGCCGCAGGTACGTCACCAGGTCGTGGACGAAACGATCGCAGACCACGACGTCATGGCGCCGCAGGAGCCACGGGAGCCACACCCGAAGCACGAGAAGCGCCAGAACCCCAAAGCCCATCGTCCGCCAAAGGGGCAGCCTCGAGGGCTCGGTACGGAGACCGGTCGCCCGACCCGCCGACCGGAGCCGCGGAACCGTGGGCCAGACGTGGACGCGGACCGCCCGCCGCCCCTCGGCCCTTAAACGCCGGACGAGCCCGCGGGCGAGCGTCGTCTTCCCGCTCCCGTCGAGCCCGATGACCGCGATCAGCTCTCCCTTTTTGTGTCTGAGCATGCTAGCCCCGAATCAGCTTCAGTCGTTTCGCCGGGTGGATCAGCCCGTAGGCGTAGACCACGGCCCCCAGATCGTTGAGCAACCGGCGGCGCAGGGCCTCCGCCGCCCGCCGGGCAAACCCCCGAAGGAGGACCCGCTCCGGGAACCGATAGACCACCTCCCGCTCCCTTTGGGGGTCCACCGCCCGATCCTCCGGGGGCAGGGAGACCGAAAGCGCCTCCAGGGCCGCTTCCACCGCCCGCACCGCCCACCGGGCCGCCGGAGACAGGTCGCCCTCATGCTCGCCCCCTGCCCGCTCCCCCCTTCGATGCGAGAGGTGCCAGAAGTCCCCCAGCGTGAGGGCCTCCTCCTCGAAGAAGGCGTGCAGCGCCCCGATGTAAAAGTCGTCCCGGGGGCAGGGCACGGGGATTTTCAGCCCTTCCCACCCGACCCTCTCACCCCGGCGGAGGACCGCTCCCGCGTCGAGGTAGGGAACCGCATACCAAGAGATGCGGGAATAGAGGTGGACCGCGGGTTTGCTACCGGCCTCTGTCGGCGGGGGAGGGGGGAGGAGCATCGCCTTGTCGAACTCCCAGGTGAAGACGGGGCGAAATCCCCTCTGTATAAGCGCCTCCTTCGCGCGCCGGAACTCCGCGGGGTCGGGCAGCAGCACGTCCACGTTCGAGTCCGCGTGCGGGTACGCCTTGACGGTCTTGAGGAAGAGGTAGCCCACGCCCAGTTCCTCGAGAAGCTCTTGGAGTTCGCCCACCCGGGCCCGGAAGCCCTCCCAGCCGGGCGGTCGCTTGAGCCCGATCCCCTTCCACCCCATCACGCTCCCCCCTCCAGCGCGCGGCGGTAGAAGGCGTGGGTCCGCTCGGCGATCGCGTTCCAGGAATATTCGTTCAATACCCGCTCCCGGGCGCGCTCCCCCAGCCGGCGGGCCTCCTTGGGGTTCTCGAGCGCCCAGAGGATGCGCTCGGCGAGCATCTCGGGGTCGCCGGGGGGCACGAGCAGCCCGTCTCGTCCGTGAGTTACGATCTCCCGAACGGGCGGGATCTCCGTGGAAATCACCGGCTTGCCGCAGGCCATCGCCTCCAGGAGGGTGAGCGGCTGGGCGGGGAGCGCGATCGCCGTCCGGAACGGAAGCGCGACCACATCGGCGGCGGCCAGGTAGGGCCGCGGGTCGGTTGTCCGCGACACCCGGAGAATCCGCGCCCGGGCCGGGTGCCGGGCTACAAGCTGAGTGATCCGGCGCTCGGCGGCGTCGGGCCGCAGCACCAACGCGAGCCGCGCCTCGGGGTGGACCGCCGCCACGCGGGCGAACGCCTCCAGGAGCGCGTCGACCCCCCGCAGCAGCTGGGCCTTCCCGTAAAACAGGATCACGGGGGCCTCCGGGGGCAGTCCCAGCCCCTCCCGGGCCTCCTCGGGAGGAGGGAGGCCGAGGGCGAGCCCGGGGTCCACACCCGAGGGGATGTGCCAGACGGGACAGTCCAGAAGGGGCTCCAAGGCTTCCTTGAGGGAGCGGGTGGGGACGGCCACCGCCCGGGGGCTCCGGGAGCGCAGCGCCCGTGCGAGCCCCCGCAGCGACAGCCCCACGTTGAGCAGCGTCCCCAGGCTCCACAGCTTGGGCTCCCGGAGCCACGCCCGTGGGGGCACGGCCCGAAGGTCCCGCAGGGAGAACCAGCCCGCGTGCAGCGAGAAGACCCACGGCACCCCCCAGGGCCGCGAGACGAGCACCGTCCCCGGCCCGCCGTGGACGTCGAGGAGGTCGGGCTCCTCCTCCCTCAGGAGGGCGCGGATCGCGCGGGCCCGCGTGCGCATGTAGCCGTACGGGTGCCCCCCGAGGGCGAAGACCGCCATCCCCGGCTCGATCGGCAGCTCCCTCACGGAGGAGATGCGCATCTGCGTCGTGAGGATCAAGAAGCGGTACCCCTGCGGCAGGAGCCTCCGGCTCACCTCCAAGACGTGCTTGGAGAAGCCGCTGTAGGGGTCCAAGCGCTCCTTGAAGATCACCACCCGCACCTCTCGGCCCTTGTTCTTGCTGTTGGCCCTCGACGTCACGGGAGATCATCCCTTTCCCTTGTGTGGTCGCGCCTCCTTCCGAGGGCAAACTCAAACTCAAGCTCGAAATCGAAATCCGAAGCGCCCGCGGGCAGCTCGTAGAGGTGCCCGATCCACCAGGAGCGCTGCGGCCGCACCCGGAGGGGCTCTCCCCCCTCGGCGTTTGCTTTCAAGAAGCGCCGCTCCCAGTAGACGGGGCCGTAGAAGCCGTAAAGCGCGATCCCCCTCTCGGGGTCCGGCCGAGCCCGCCGCAGGTCCTCCAAGCGCTCGAGGAGGGCCTCGGGGGAGCGCACCCAAGCCACCCGGCGGAGCAGCTCCTCGAAGCGGGGCTCCTCCCCGCGCAGCGTCCGGGTGGGCACGGCGTAGGCCAAGTTGAGGACGAAGGGCTTGTTCGTGAGGGTGCGCAGGCGAACCCGGTGCCCGCCCGCCCGCAGGCGGAGGCGCTCCACCTCCACAAAGCGATACCCGGGGGAGGGCAGGATCTCCAGCTCCCGGGCGTAGAGGCCGTCGACGTCGACCTCCACCCGGGCCCCCAAGGGGGCGGCCACCCGCAGGAAGAGCGCGTACTCCCCATTGTCGATAATCCGAAGGGGAACGGCCAGTTCCGCGCCCTCCGTCCGGGTGGCCGCCAGCTTGTAGCCCTGAGCCCCCTCGGGGCCGAAGAGGCCGTAGCGCTCGCTAAACTTCACGAAGTTAAACGCCGTGATGTTGAGCCAGCGGTGGTCCCACCAGGGGCGCGCCCCCTCCCCGTAGCCCGGGTTCGGGTAGCCCACGGCCCCCGCGTCGCCCACGCCGCGCGCCGCATCGGCGGCGAGCAGCCCCAACAGCAGCTCCCGGGGGCCGCCGTTCGCGTACACGAGGAGCCGGGGGCCGAGCTCCGAGGCCCAGCGCCGGAACGTCGTCCACCCCAGATCCCCCTCGCCCACGGACAGAAGCCCCACCCGCCGCGGATCGACCCCCGCCTCCAGGAGCGCAACCCCCTCCTCCAGGGAGCCCCCGAACGCGATCACCCCGTCCAGGGGCAGGGGCACGGGCGCCCGGATGGGCGTTGAGATGGTCGTTGAGAACGGCATTGGGGTCGACGTTGCGGCCGTCGCCGTCGGGCCGGTCGCTCCCCCGAAGGCGTTCTCGAAGACGGCTACCCCCTCGCGCTCGAAGCGCAGCACGAGGTCGCGCTGGGCGTCCAGGGCGCGGCGGACGCGCACAAACTCCTCCGGCCAGACGGGGTCCTCCACGTCGTCGTGAAAGACGAGGTAGCGAAAGCCCCCCAGCGTCAGATACGCCCCCAAGGCCCGGGAGTTGCCCTCGTAGAGCAGGCGGCGGTACGCGTACATCAAGTAGAGCTGGTTGAGGAGGGGCGAGCCCGTGACGCCCTCGAGCGAGGGCCCGCCGTGGAGCAGCAGGAGGGCCTCATCTTGTGTTTTCTTGCCCAGGTTCCAGCGCAGCGGCCGCGCCCCCATGGGGGGGAGGTAGAGCGTCCGCTCCCCCGCGACGATCCCCATGGCCTCGCGGTACGCCTCGGGCAGCGGCACGGGGCGGAACACCCCCCCGACGTCCCCCGCGGCCAGGGGGCGAAACGCCGGGTGGAGGGCAAACGGGAGCAGCACCGCCCCGAGGAGGGCGACCGAGATCCCCCTCCGGGCCCGGGGGAGAAGGGCCCCCAGCCGCGAGGAGAGGGAGGCGAGCCCCAGCCCCGAGAGCACCGCGAGCATCAGCGAGGCCAGGAGGAGCCAGCGGTCGGGGTTGCGCAGCACCGCCAGGACCCCGCGGGCCGGGGCGCCCCAGGGCCCGGGGAGCTCCGTGAGCGCGAGGAGCACACGGTACCCCGAGAGCGGGTAATAGACGCCCGTGGCGAGGAAGGCCGATCCGAGCCACAGGGCCCCAAGCCCGAGGACGAGGGGGCTCCTCCGGAAGCGCCACAGCGCCCCGAGGGCCAGCACAGGGAAGAGGGCAAACGCCAGGGTCGGCCCGCCGTAGCGGGCCCAGAGATCGTCGAGGAAGACGTACGTCCCCGCGCGGAACGTCTCGGGGAGCGAGAGCCCCAGGGGGAGCACGAGCCGGGGGAGGAGGGGGCCGGACCAGGCCGCCAGGAGCCCCGGGGGCACGGAGGCGGTGGCCGCCGTGGTGAGCCCCGGTCCGCTGAGCCCCAGCATCAGGCCGTAGGGCAAAAGCCCCAGCGCTGCGACGACCCCCCAGGCGCGCAGCGCGGGCAGGGGCGTGGGGACGGGCAGGGGCGAGGGGAGGGGGTGCCGCCCTCCGCCCCCGAGGGCGGCAAAGAGGGCCAAGACCGTGAGCGCCCCGAACCCCAGGACGACGAGGTGGATCGCCGGGTTGATCCAGAGGAGCAGGGCGGCCAGCCCCGCCCACGCCCATCCCCCCCGGGGCCGAGGGGCAGAGATCGCCCGAAGAAACGCCAAGATCATCCAGGGCAGCAGCCCCATCCCCAGGAAGAGGGTGTGGAGCTGATGGGCCTTGGAGGCGAGCGTGAGGACCCCGTACAAGAGCCCCGCCGCAAACGGGCCCAGGACCTCGGGGGCAAGCCCCAGCAGGCGCCGGACGTAGAGCGTCAGGCGGAAGGCCCCCAGCGCCGCCAGCAGCGCCCCCAACAGCAGCCCCAGCGGGATGAGCGGGAGGTAGCGAAACGGGGTGCCCAACAGGGAATAGCGCCCGCGCACCTCGGGCCACTGATAGTACTCGTTCCAGATGGCCACAAGAAAATCCCCGATCTGGTGGGGGTGCATCAGCGGGATGAGGTCGTCGAAGGCGAGCCACCCCTCGCGCGACCCCAAGGACGCGAGCGGAACCCGCACGAGGAGGACGACCGCGAACGCCAAGCCCAGCTGCGCCCACCCCTGCCGCCGCTCCATGGGCCCTTACCGTCCTCCCCCTCCGGGGGGGAGCGGCACCCTCCGGAGCCACTCCCGCCAGACCCAGCGGTCCCCCCCCTCCGCCAAGACGAGCAGCCGCAGGGTCAGCTCCCCCATCTCTCCCCTGTCGTCCTCCTGGCCGTCCCGGGGCAGCTCGAGCGCCGCGCGCCGCGCGAGCGCCCGGGCGCCGCCGCGCAGGGGGACCGTCTCCGCCCAGCCCGGGTTCGGGACCCCGAGGGCGGTCCCCCGCCAGGGGGCGTGGAGCAGAACCCGGGTCAGGTCGCGCCCCAGCGTCTCGGGCGCGGGCGGCCGGTGGGCGAACGCCAGCCACCCGCCCCGACCGCTCCTCAGGAAGAAGGGGTTATACAGGCGGAGCGGGCGCCCCCGCACCGCCTCGGGCCCCGCCTCAAAGGCGTTCTGGAACTCCCGGTAGCCGTAGAGGGACGGACCCGCCAGCTCGGCCACGCCGCCGTATTCCCCCTGGTAGTGCCCCTCCAGGAGGGCCCGGGCGGCGGCCCCCTCGCGGGTGAGCCGGGCGGTCTGGGACCACCAGGTGCTCAGCCGCCCCACGAGGAGGACGCCCGGCGTGGCCGCCGTCGGAGGGGTCCGCAGCCGCCCGTCGGCGGTCAGAAGCGCCCGCAGGGGGTGGGTGGTGGTGGGCGTAAGGAGTACGAGCCCCCGCCGCAGCCGGTCCCGCAGCGCCTCGAGCCCCTCCTCGGTCGGCCCCCACGGGAGGAGGAACTCCACGGGGAGGGCGTCCTCCACCGGGCCGCGGTGGCCCTCCAGGGGGGTGAAGACGATCACCGTCGCCGGATCGCGCCCCCGGCTCAGCTCCGCCAGGCCCTCCCGGTCGAGGGGGAGGACCCGCAGCGGGGGATCGAGCCGCCGTGCCCACCGCAGGAACGCCTCGGCGTAGGCCCTCGCCCCCTCGCTCAGGGACTCCGTCAGGACGTACGCGGTCCGGTTCGACTCGGGGTCGGGGGCGAAGTCGCTCCAAGCCTCGAGGAGCAGCGTCACGCGCTCGTAGCCCGCGGCCCGGAGATCGACCTCCACCGCCAGGGTTCCGTCCCCCACCCACCGGGGCTGGAACGCCTGCAGCTGGAGCCGCTCGGGCAGGTCGGGCACGGCCACGGGGATCGTCCGGTAGCGCTCCTGGTCGTCCTCCACCCGAAGCGCGTACGAGCGGCCCTCCCGAAAGGGGTGACGGACCGTCAAGACGAGCTCCCCGCCGGGGGCGGCGGTCGCGGGCTCCGCGTCCCAGGTGAGGACCTCCCGGCCGTCGAGGAGGACCCGGGCCGGTCCCGCAGGCCGCGCGCCCGCCTGGACGAAC
>JALUUA010000146.1 GCA_027021605.1 Candidatus Bipolaricaulota bacterium
CCCTCTCCCCAGGGGAGACCCGCTTCCTCGAAGGAGCGAGGCTGAGGCAGGATCGGGCGGTGCGAGTGAACCTCGTTTTGGTATGGGAGAAGGGGAAGAAGGAGCCGTGGTACCTGGCCACCGACCTGAGCGACCCGCAGGAGGCGATTCGGCTCTACCGGCAGCGGGCGTGGATCGACGAGATGTTTCGAGATTGGAAACAGCACTTCCGCTTGGAGGAGAGCCGGGTCTCGACGGTGGAGCGGTTGGAGCGGCTGCTGGCGGTGCTGGTGATCGCGTACTGGGTCTTGGCCTGGGTAGGGCTCTTTGCGGTGGGGCCTCCGTTTGTGGAGCAAGTGATCTCGTGGGGGAAGGCGAGCTTTGTGTTTTTGGCGCGGGAGTACCTGAGGAGTCACGATCCACCCCCGAGGACTCTCGTTCGGAAGGGGGTGAGCTAAAACTGGGTACGTCTCAGAGAGGGACGGCCTTGACAACTTCCTCGTTTGATGGTATACAAGAGGGCCGATGTTCGATCAGGAGCTCCGGGCCATCGAGGAAGAGCTGAAGAAAGAACAGGCCGAAAAGTGGCCGGAAGCTCCGCCGATTCAACCCCACCTCAGCGAGCTCCAAAAGAAGGTCCAGGCCCTCAAGAAGGCCCTCTACAACGGTGAGGTCTCCGTTATCGCAGCCAAGGAACAGCTTCCCTACCTCATCCAGATCTACCCGCAACTTCGGCGGGTTGAGGGGGAGCTGGAGGATCTCATTCCCCGTCGTCCCGTTCTGCGTCGGAGCCTCCAAATCCTCCGGGACACCCTGCGCGTGCTCGACGAGATCCGGCAGGATTTGCGGACGTACCTCGATCTCCACTCCTGTGAAGACCCCCAGCTGGAGGAGCTGGGCAGGCGGTGGGAGCGGGCTCGGGGCCAAGCCGAGCGGCGCGCACTCCGCGAGGCCATTCGGCAGCGCGTTTACGCCCTCATGGAAGAGGGATGCCGCCGCTCTCGAGAGGAAGACGCGGCCCTCGAGAAGGCCTCCCGGAAGCTCGCCTTAGAGGCGCTGGCGCTCGAACTTGCGAAGTAAATGCCGGGAGACACTCCCCAACGGGGCGACATCTACCACGTCCACTTTGATCCCCCGGTAGGGCCTCATTACGCCGTGGTCATCAGCTCTGATGCCATCAATCGCGCCAGTGACACCGTGTTGGTGGCCGTCATCACCAGCAAGGGCGTGGATAGGGTTTATCCTCACGAGTTCAAGCTCCCGGAGGGATTGCTGCCGAAGCCGTCGAAGGTGAAGTGTCAGAGCATCGTCATGGTGTCCAAGAAGAACTTAAACGCCACGACCTATGTGACGACCATCCCCGAGCGCGACATGATGGGGCTGGACATCGCGCTCATGCAGGCCCTCGATTTGTGGCGATAGACTTTGAACGAGCCGAGGGAAGTGATGCAGCGAAGGAACAGAGCGAGAATATTCTACTCTTAGCCCCTTCCCTCACGGCGCTCGTGCTTCGCCTGTTCGGGGCCAAGAGCCCCTTAGGTTGGCTCACCGCTCTTGGGGCAGCTTGGCTCCTTGGGAGCTACTTAGATCAATGCATCTGCCCGAGGTGCAGCTTGCGCTTTGAGCCGGTCGGGAGCGTCCTAAGACAGCTAGCCTAGTGAGAAGAGGCATCCCCGAAAGCCACCTCATAAGCCGCACCCACCACGGCGGGCGCACCTCGACCAGGGCGTGCAGCCGGCGGTTCTCCTCCTGGAGCCGCTCGACCTTGCGCTCTAAAAGATCGAGCCGCAACGGCAAGTAGCCTCTCCTATCAAAGTGGAGGGATTATAATCACGGGTGCGAGAAGGAGGTGAAACCCCGCCGCCGGCGGGCGTGGGCGCGCAGCCAAATCCTTCAAAGGTTCGCCTCATCCCACCGGCGACGGGACAGACCATGCCAATTATAGCAGAAACCATCGAGCAGGGAAAAGCCACGCGTCCCATCGACGGGGTAGAGACTTCGCTCCCGCAGCTTCTTAAGCTGGCCGAGGCCCTGCCCACGCCGGCGCGCGGGGTCTTCGGGAGGCTGGTGCGCCGCGACCCGCCCCTGCCCCTTACGGGGGAGCGCAAGGGCTACTGCTTCGCGAAGGTCGCCCGCCTGGCCGAGGAGCTTTCCGTCAGCGAGAGGACCGTGCAGCGGGGCCTCGCGCAGCTCCGGGAGCTGAGGATCATCGAGCGGGACCGGGAAAACCCGCTAAAGATCTACATCCGCTACGGGGCGTTACGCTTTCTGTCACCCCCCCCGTAACGCTTTTTGTCCGGGCTGCGGTCGGAGGCTCCCCGCGCAAAGACGCCCAAACAAACGCTACTGCAGCCCCGCCTGCCGGGTGCGGGCCCACCGCCGGAGGCGCCGGCGGGCTGTCACCCCCCCGAAACGCTTTCTGTCACCCCCTACCAAAACACTACTAACCTTAAAACAGAAAAACGACGACGTACTTAGAGGTGAAACG
>JALUUA010000147.1 GCA_027021605.1 Candidatus Bipolaricaulota bacterium
GTTCGGCCACACCCATGGTCGTTCCGTATGATAGCGCACCGGCCTTATGAAGGCACTTTTCACGGGTGTTGCTCCCTTTTGCCCTCTGTCGGCAGGAATCTGTCAACGGATGGGCTAACGGATGAGTGGATGGGAGCACTTGGGGGCTATCCGCTAATCCGATACGTATCCGTTGACCGATTTAGCTTGCGGTGTAAAGCCGGAACGGCGTTAACCCCTCCCCCTCTTGACACAGGGGGTCAGGATCGGCTTCGATAAAGAGGAACCCCGCACCGTCCGCACCCTCGAGCCCCATCAGCCCCTCTCCCTCCCCGAGTGCCCCGAGATCACCGTCCGCCCCATGGCCGTGAGCCACTCCGTCCCCGGCGCGATGGCCTTCGTGCTGGAATCTCAGGGGAGGATGGTAGGAGTTGGGTTGCAAGAATCCCCGAGATTCGGTAAGTACATTCCTGCCATGCCCAAGCCAAAACGAGAGCGGTTCTTGCTGCGGAAGTGGCAGAAGCGGCGGCAGAAGATTAAAAAGCTCAAGGAGAAGTACGCCCAGGCGACGAGCGAGAAGGAGCGGCAGGCCATCCTCGAGAAGGTCCGCCGCCTCGCCCCGCTCTATCCCCTGGAGAACATCACGGGCGGGTCCACGAAGTCGTCTTGAGCGTAGAGGACTAGCCCCGCCCCAGGAGCCGGCGGGCGATGATGAGCTTCTGGATCTCGCTCGTCCCCTCGTAGATCCGGGTGATCCGCGCGTCTCGATAGAGCCTTTCCACTTTGTAGTCGCGGATGTACCCGTAGCCGCCGTGGATCTGGACCGCCGCGTCGGCGACCTCGCTGGCGATCTCCGCCGCGTAGAGCTTCGCCAGCGAGGACTCTAAGATGTAATCTTCCCCGGCGTCCTTCTTCCAGGCGGCCTGGTAGGTGAGGAGCCGCGCGGCCTCCACCTTCGTTTTCATCTCGGCCAGCTTAAACTGTATGGCCTGGAAGGCCGCCAGGGGCTTCCCGAAGGCCACCCGCTCCTGGGCGTACTTGAGCGACTCATCCAGGGCGGCTTGGGCGATCCCCACAGCCTGGGCCGCGATCCCGATCCGGCCCGCATCCAAGGTGAGCATCGCGATCTTAAAGCCCCGGTTCTCCTCGCCCAATAGATTCACGGCGGGAACCCGGCAGTCCTCGAAGAAGAGCTCGCAGGTGGAGGTGGCCCGGATCCCCATCTTGTCCTCCTCCTCGCCCACGGTGAACCCGGGGGTGTCCCGCTCCACGAGAAAGCAGCTTACGCCCTTGTTCCCCGCCTCGGGGTTCGTCAACGCGAAGACCACGAACACCTGGGCGAAGGCCGCGTTGGTGATGAAGCGCTTCGTGCCGTTTAACACGTAATGATCGCCGTCGCGGACGGCGGTGGTCTTCATCCCGGCGGCGTCGGAGCCCGACTCGGGCTCCGTCAGCGCGAAGGCCCCGAACCACTCCCCCGTGGCAAGCTTCGGAAGGTATTTTCGCTTTTGGTCTTCGGTGCCGAACTCCGCGATGGGGTACTCCACCAGCGAGTTCTGGACGCTCACCACCGTGGAGGTGGAGGCGCACGCCCGGGAGAGCTCCTCCATCACGATCGCGTAGCTGAGGGTATCGGCCCCCACGCCGCCGTACGCCTCGGGGACCATGAGGCCCAGATAGCCAAGTTCCCCCAACTGCTTTAAGATCTCGGAGGGGACGGCGTGCTGCTCCTCGAACTCCTTGGCCCGCGGTTCTAACTCTTTTTGGGCGAAGTCGCGGGCCGTGCGCCGGAACAGCTCGTGCTCCTCGCTTAAGCGGAAGTCCATCGCTTCTCCCTACGGCGCTGTGGTGACCGCCGCGCCCTCCTCCTCCAGCTCCTTGAGGAGCTGCTGGAAGGGCTCCTCGAAGGCGTCGTTGGGGAAGTAGCGCATGTTGGAGAGCTTCTCCCATCCCGGCAGCTTCAGGATCTCGGCGTAGGGCACCTTCCCCAAGAGGCGCTTACAGGTCTCGTAGAAGGTGAGGATCGCCTTCATCATGTAGTAGGCTTTCTTGGGCGGACAGTACGCCTCGATCTCGTGGAAGGCGCTCTGCCTCAAGAAGTCGTCGCGCACCGTGCGGGCGATGTCCAACAGGAGCTTATCGGGGTCGCTCAGGGACTCCTTCCCCACGAGCTGGACGATCTTGCTCAGCTCGTCCTCCTTCTGGAGGATGTCCATGAGCTGGGTGCGCATCTCCAAATACTCCTCCCCCAGCTCCTGGACGTACCACTCCCGCAGCGCGTCGACGTAGAGGGAGTAGCTGGTGAGCCAGTTGATGGCGGGGAAGTGGCGGCTGTAGGCGAGCTTGGCGTCCAAGCCCCAGAAGGCGCCCGCGATTCGCAGCGAGTTTTGCGTCACGGGCTCGGAGAAGTCGCCGCCGGGGGGCGAGACGGCCCCGATCACCGTAACGGAGCCGCCGCGCTCATTTTCCGTGCCCTCGAAGGG
>JALUUA010000148.1 GCA_027021605.1 Candidatus Bipolaricaulota bacterium
TACAAAGACCGGGTCCACGTCGTGGTGACGGTCCTCTCGGCCGACAAGGACCACCCCCCGGAGATCGCCGGGATGCTCGGGGCCTCCGCGGCCCTGATGATCAGCTCCGTGCCCTTCCTAGGCCCGATCGCGGGCGTGCGCGTGGGGCTCGTGGACGGGGAGTTTATCATCAACCCCAACGCGGAGCAGCGGGAGCGGAGCCTTATGGACATCGTGGTGGCGGGCACGGACCAGGCCGTCACCATGGTCGAGGGGGACATGAAGGAGGTCCCCGAGGCCCAAGTCATCCAAGCGATTCAGCGGGCCCACGAGGAGATCCAGCGCCTGGTGCAGTTCCAGCGGGAGTTCGCCGAGAAGGCCCCCGCAAAGCCCAAGGTGGAAGTCGTGCTCCCCGAGGGGCTCGACGCCCTTAAGGAGGAGCTGCGCGCGCTCGTATGGGAGCGCTTTGAGGAGCTGTGGGGCCCGATGCCCAAGAAGGAGCGCGAGGCCCGTGCCGATCAGATTCGGGACGAGGCGATCGAACAGCTCCTCGCAAGGAAGCTCGAGGAGAACCCGGATCTTACGGAGTCCGAGCAGAAGTCCCTCCAGAAGACCCTCAAAGCGCTGTTCAAGGAGCTTTTGCGGGAGTTCGTCCGCAAGGAGACGCTTGCGCGGGGCGTGCGGATGGACGGGCGCAAAGCCGACGAGATCCGCCCGCTGCGCATCGAGGTGGGGGTGCTCCCCCGGGTCCACGGCTCGGCGCTCTTTACCCGCGGCGAAACCCAGAGCTTGGGGACGTGCACCCTGGGGACGACCCGCCAGGACGAGCAGATCATCGACCTCATGCTGGAGGAGGGCCGAAAGCGCTTCATGCTCCACTACAACTTCCCGCCTTACTCCGTGGGGGAGACGGGCAGGCTCGGCCCCCCGAAGCGCCGGGAGATCGGCCACGGGCACCTCGCCGAGAGCGCCCTCCAGCACGTCCTCCCCTCGGAAGAGGAGTTCCCCTACATCATCCGGGTCGTCTCGGAGATTTTGGAGTCCAACGGTTCCAGCTCGATGGCCTCCGTGTGCAGCGGGGCCCTGGCGCTCATGGACGCGGGCGTGCCCATCAAGAAGCCCGTGGCCGGGATCGCGATGGGGCTCATCGAAGAGGACGGGCAGGCGATGATCCTCACGGACATCGCGGGCTTCGAGGACGGCTTCGGGGACATGGACTTCAAGGTGGCGGGCACGGCCGACGGGGTGACCGCCTTCCAGCTCGATGTGAAGACGAGCGGCATCTCCGAGGAGCTGATGGAGAAGGCGATGGAGCAGGCCCGCCGGGCCCGGCTCGAGATCCTCAAGGCCATGACGGACGTCCTCCCGGCACCGAGGCCGCACCTCAGCAAGTACGCACCCTTGCTCGAGATCCTGAAGATCAACCCGGACAAGATCGGCGCCGTGATCGGCCCCGGGGGCAAGACGATCCGCAAGATCCTCAACGAGACGGGGGCGGAGATCGACATCGAGGACGACGGGACGGTCAAGATCTCGAGCACGAGCGCCGAGGCGGTCCGCGCCGCGCGCGAGCAGATCGAGGAGCTGGCCAAGGACGTCCAGGTCGGCGACCGCTACAAGGGCCGCGTGGTGCGCATCGAGCGTTTCGGGGCGCTGGTGGAGATCAAGCCCGGCGTGACGGGCCTCGTCCACGTCTCGGACCTCAGCGACAAGTACGTCAAGAAGGTGGAGGACGTCGTCAAGCTGGGCGACGAGATCGAGGTGGAGGTCTACGAGATCGACCCCCTGGGGCGGCCCAACTTAAAGCGGGTCATCGAGAAGAAGCCCATCCAAGTCGGGGAGCGCTACCCCGGGCGGGTCAAGGGCCTGGCGGACTACGGCGCGTTCGTCGAGTTCAACGACGGGGAGTCGGGGCTCATCCACATCTCGACGCTCAAGGTGAACGGCCAGCGGGTCCGCCGCGTCGAAGATGTTTTACAAGTCGGCGACGAGGTCACCGTGGAGGTAATCCGCATCGACGAGAAGGGGCGATACGCCCTCAAGCTCGTCGAGGGCGGGCGCAAGCCCCCCGCCTCCGGCTCGGCGCCCGGGGCCAAAGAGGAGGGGGCACGGGAGCCGAAGCGGGATCTCGGCGTAAGCTCCGGCGTAAAGCTCAAGGAGAAGCTCGGCGGCCAGCTCGGCGACTCCCGCAAGCCCAAGTCCCGGGGGTGACCGCGCCCTCCGCATCCCGCTATGACCGCGACCCGGACGATGGAGGAGATCTACCCCGGCTGCTACGCGGGGACCCTGGCAAACGGCGTAAAAGTTTTATTTGAGCCCCGGCCCGATCGGCCCTTGTCGTTGGGGCTGTGGGCCAAGCTGGGCAGCCGGGACGAGCCCGCAGATCTTGCGGGGATCGCCCACTTCCTCGAGCACATGGTCTTCAAGGGGACCTCCCATCGCACGGCCTTCCAGATCTCCGCCGAGATCGACG
>JALUUA010000149.1 GCA_027021605.1 Candidatus Bipolaricaulota bacterium
CGCCACCTGGACGCGCTGGAGGACCTCGACCCGGAGGAGCGGGTGGCCCAAAGGCACGCCAAGTTCCAGGCGTTGGGGGTCTACGAGGAGCTCTCGGAGGCCGCTCCCCCGCCCGCCGCGGGGGGAAAGCCGAAGACGGGCCGGGGACGGGGCAAGGACAGCGGAAGCGGCAGCGGAAAGGGGTGATGGGCGGTGGCCAGACCTTCCACCTCGGCGGGGGGGGCGGAGTCGCGGACGGCCTGCTGCGGGGAGTGCTCCTGGCTCTTTGCCGGGCTCGGGCGCGAGGCGCGGGAGAAGCTGCACAGCATGTGCCGGACGCTCCACTTCGAGCGGCACCAAGTCATCTTCGAGGAGGGCGAGCCCGCCTACGGGCTCTACATCGTCTGCGAGGGCAAGGTGAAGCTCGCCAAGCACTCGCTCAAGGGCAAGAAGCAGATCCTCAAGCTCCTCGGGCCGGGCGAGATCCTCGGGGAGAAGACGATGTTCGACCGGGAGGTCTACACGGCCTACGCGGAGACCCTGGAGGACACCACCCTGCACTTCATCGAGCGGGAGCCGTTCCTGGCCTTCCTGCGGGAGCACCCCGAGGTGGCGCTGCGGCTGATCGAGAAGCTCTCCCGGGAGCTTAAGGCATTCCAGGGGAAGCTGATGGAGGCGTCCTACGAGGGGAGCCTCGAGCGCCTGGCGCGTCTGCTCTTGATGATGGGCCGCCGGTACGGTCGGGAGACGGAGAAGGGCTTAGATATCGGGATCCAGCTCAGCCGGCAGGAGCTGGCGGAGCTGGCGGGCATCTCCACCGAAACCGCCATCCGGGTCCTGGGGCGGATGAAGGAGCGCGGGCTCGTGGCGCTGGAGGGCTCGAAGATCTACATCCTCGACCGCGAGGGCCTGCGCGAGCTGGCCGGACCCTCCTTCATCGCCCTCAAAGAGAATTTGCTGTGATGCGGGAGCGAATCGTCGCCCTGGTGCTGATCCTGGCCGTGAGCGCCCTGGCCGCCGTGGTGTTGCTGACCGTCAACTTCCGGATCAAGCAACGATACTCGGAGCCCACGCTGGCCGGGCCGAACCCCTCCTCCCCCTCGGCCTCTGCTCCCGGCGCCCCGCGGACCTCGGGGCCCGAGGAGCCCGGCGACCCAGGTCCAGGCCCCCCGGCCCCGGCCGCGACGCCGGGGGCCCCCGTGCCCCGGCCCGTCGTGGACGGCCGCATCGCCGAGGGGGAGTATCGCTTCAGCTACTTCGACGCCGGCATCCACGCCTCCCTCTACTGGACGATCGACGAGGAGGCGGGCGTGATCTACCTGGGCCTGGTAAGCCCCGCTTCCGGCTGGGTGGCCCTCTCGCTCGCGCCCACGGGGCCCCGCATGAAGGGGGGCGACATCCTCATCGGCTACGTCAAGGACGGGGAGGTCTTCGTCCGCGACGACTACGCCCACGAGGTCGTCAGTCACACCGCCGACGTCGAGCTGAGCCCGGAGGGGGAGGACAACGTCCTCGAGAGGGCGGGCTCCTCCGGCCCCGCGGGGACGGTGATCGAGGTCGTGCGGCCTCTGGCCGCCTCCGACGCGTATGATAAGCCCATCACGGACGACCTCATCCGGGCGCAGCTCGCCTACTCGGAGGTGGCCGACTTCAGCAGCTACCACGTGGCCCGCACGGCGATCGAGATCAACTTCTACACCGGCGAGGTGATCCCGGCTCCCCCGGAGCCGCCTTAGCATGCTCCTGCGCAGCCTCATCCTGCGGCTCTCCCGGAGCGAGCGGGTGAAACGCTGGATGACGACGTTTCCCCCCGCCCGCCGCGCGGCCCGCCGCTTCGTGGCCGGGGAGGAGCTCCCCGAGGCGATCGCGGCCGTGCGGGCCCTCAACGCCCGGGGCTTGATGGCCACGATCGACCACCTCGGCGAGAACACCCGCACCCGGGAGGAGGCCCTCCGGGCCGCCGAGGAGTACCTGCGCATCCTCGATGCCGTGGAGGAGCATCGCTTAAACGCGAACGTCTCCTTGAAGCTCACCCAGATGGGGCTCGACGTGGACGAGGAGCTCTGCTACCAAAACGTTCGCCGCATCGTGGAGTACGCCCGGGAGCGGCGGAACTTCGTGCGCATCGACATGGAGAGCTCCGCGTACACCGACCGCACCCTAACGCTCTATGAGCGCCTGCGGGAGGAGGGCTACTCGAACGTGGGGGTGGTCATCCAGGCGTACCTCTACCGCAGCGAGCGGGACGTGGAGCGCCTGATCGAGCTGGGGGCCAACGTGCGGCTCTGCAAGGGGGCGTACGCGGAGCCGCCCTCGGTGGCCTTCCCCAAGAAGCGCGACGTGGACCGGAACTTCTTAAAACTCCTGGCGAAGCTCTGGAGCCCCGAGGCGCAGGCCCGCGGGGTGTACGTGGCCGTGGCCACCCACGACGCCCGGATCCTTGAGTGGGCCCGGCGCTAC
>JALUUA010000150.1 GCA_027021605.1 Candidatus Bipolaricaulota bacterium
GAGCAAGAACGCCAAAACGACCCCGGCGCCCATGAGCGTTCTGAATAAGCGGGCGAGCCAGACGGCCTGCAGCGTCTCGTAGATCGTCTGGTTCAGGAGGTTGACGCTGATGCCCACCACCAGCCCGGAGTGGGTAAACCCCAGGTAGAAGATGGGGAAGGCCACGGCCATCAGCCAGAAGACCCAGCTGGTGAGCCGCCAGCTGTAGAGCTTGCGGCCCGTAAGCCGGGGGAACAGATAGATCCCGGCGGCCATCCCGAAGCACGTAAACGCCCCCGCCAGCGCCAGGTGCGCGTGGGCCTGGACCCACTCCGTGAAGTGGACGAACCAGTTGACGGCGTGGGTCGTCTGGAAGGGGCCTTGGATGCAGGTGATCAAGTAGTAGACGGCCCCCAGCACGGCGAATCGGAGCGGAAAGCTCTCGATGACCCGGGACCAGTTGAGGCGGGGCGTGGCCAGGTGGTTGACCACCACGGCCAGCACGGGGATCGCCAGCAGCACGGAGCTGATGACGGCGAACTCCCCGATCCAGCGGGGCATCGGCATCTGCAGGAAGTGATGGAGCCCCGTCCCCGGGTAGAAGGCCATCAGCGTCCAAAAGCCCAAAATGCTCAAGCGGTGGGAGTAGATGGGCTGTCGGGCCGCGAGCGGGATGATGTAATACGCGATCCCCAGCCCCAGGGGCGTGATGAAGAGCCCCACGGCGTTGTGGAGCCACCAGGCGTGCAGCATCTGGTTCCCCAGGCCCGTGAAGGCCAGCGTGAGGAAGTTCCCCACCAGATACGTAATGGCCGTGGTGTAGAGCCCTCCTAAGAGATACCAGACGCTGACGTACAGCTTCTCCCGCTTGCGCTTCAGCACGGTGGCGTGGACGCTGGCGATGACCATCACGGCGGCGAGCACGATCAGGATGTCCACCAGAAGGGGGGCCTCGGCGTACTCGTAGGGCTGAATGGACAAGAGGGGGTGGCCCACGATCCCGGCCCAGATGAGCACAAGATCGAGCAGCACGGCCAGGTTCCAGACCCAGCCCGCCGCGTACGCCAGTCGGGGGAGCTTCAGCTCCACGTCGCACAGCCGCGGGACGATGTAGAGGATGGCGGCCACAAACCCCATCCCGATCCAGCCGTAGATCACGAGGTTAGTATGAAAGATGCGCAGCTTGCTGTACGGCAGGCTCAGGGCTTCCACAAAGCTCAACACATCGGGCCAGAGGAACTGGAGCGACTGGAAGAGCCCAATCAAGGGACCCAAAGCCAGCCAGACCAACGAAGAGAAGAACCAGAGCTTGACGACCCGCTTCTCCTGTTCGCTCATAAGCTCTGCCCCCCTATTTGTCTTGTCTTGTATTGTATTTATTTTTTCCCGTGATCGTCCCCGGCTTGCGCCTCAGGGGTGGGTGACCTCAAAGGGCGCGATTAGGAACGCGTAAATAAGCCACCCGAAGAAGACGATCCAGATCCACCACGGAAACCGACCTTCGCCCTCGCGGATGGGTTCCTCCGCCGATGGGGTCGGCGGTTGTGCGCGCGGGTGCTCCATCTCCTCCCTCCTCCCTTGCTCCCCTCCTCTCCCCCTTCCGGGTTCCGGCTCCCCAGGCCGTCGTGTAGGGGTTTCGGAGTTGAAACTGCTTTTCACTCTTACTCGACGGAGAGGATAGCAAAAGGCGGTCGGGCGTGCAACGGGGGGCCGGCTACCGTCGCAGGGCGCCCCAGGCGAGCAGCGCCCAGCCCGCTAGGAACGCCACCCCGCCCCAGGGGGTGATCGCCCCGAGGGCCCGCACCCCGGTGAGGCTCAACGCGTACAGGCTCCCGGAGAAGAGCACGATCCCGGCGACGAAGAGCCAGCCCGCGGCCGTCAGGGGGCCCGCCCCCCAGCGCTCGCGGGCCCAGCTCACCCCCAGCAGGGCGAGCGCGTGCCAGAGCTGGTAGCGCACCCCCGTCTCGAAGATCGCCAGCAGCTCGGGCTCAAGGCGGCCGCGCAGCCCGTGGGCGCCGAACGCCCCCAGCGCCACCCCCAGCCCCGCCAGCAGCGCGCCCAGCGCGAAGAACGTTCGCTCCATCCTCAGGACTTCCCACCCTCCCCTCTCCTCGCTGCCCCACCCTTCGCTGTCCCACCCTGCCCGGTGTGCGCGTGCACGTTCATCATGACGCCATTATAGCCCTCCGAGGGCCGGGAGATCAGCCGGGGGACGACTTCAGCGGGCGCCCGAGCTGGGGGAGCCGAGGCGCTTCTTGAGCGCCTCGAGGGCCCGGCGCTCCGGGGTCGTGAGCCGCTTGAGCTCCCCCGGGCGCAGCTTGCCCAGCGCGACGGGGCCGTGTCCTACCCGCACCAGCCGCTCCAGCGGGAGCTTGAAGTGCTTAATCAAGCGCTTCACTTCGTGCTTCTTCCCCTCGGTGAGCACCAGCTCCAAAACGGTGCGGTTGCGGGAGCGCTCGACGATCCGCCCCCGGCGGATCCGGAGCACCTCCCCCCCGTCCCGCACGCCCCGCTGCATCTTGCGGAACATCTCATAAACGTGGCGATAGGGCAAGAGCCGCGGGATCACCACGTGGTAGACCTTCTCCACCTCGTAGCGGGGATGGGTGAGGAAGTTCACGAGCTCGCCGTCGTTGGTGAGCAGCAGGAGCCCCTCGGCGTCCCGGTCCAGCCGCCCCGCGATCGCCAACCCCTGCCCCCCGAGGCCCCGCCGCTGGAGGAGCCTCCCGACGGTGTTCGGGTGCTTGGGGTCGTAGAGCGAGGAGAGCATCCCGGCGGGCTTGTAGAGCTTGTAGACCGCGGGCTCCCGGGGCTCCAGGGGGACCCGGCGGCCCCGGACCTCCAGCTCTCGGACCGTCTCTGGGTCCACCTCGAGGAAGGGGTTCGTGAGGGTCTGGCCGTCCAGGCGCACCTCCCCTTGCTCGATGAGCCGCTGGGCCTTGCGGCGGGCGATCCCCGCGCGGCGCTGGACGAGCTGCAACAACCTCATAGAGATTCGCCTGTGCCTTCGCCTTCGCCCGAGCCCCCAAGGAGGATGCGCGCGTCCACCACCCGGGCTCCCTTCTCCCTCTCGAAGACGATCAGGGGGTTGATGTCCAGCTCCTCGATCTCCTCCAGCTCCACGGCGAGCTGGGACAAGCGCAGGAGGCACTCGGCGATCGCGTCGACGTCGCGGGGCGGCTGGCCGCGGAAGCCCTCCAGGAGCTTGTGGGCCCGGATGCCCTCGATCATCCGGTAGGCCCCCAGCTCCCGGATCGGCGCGATCCGGAAGGTGACGTCCCTCAAAACCTCCACGTACACCCCGCCCAACCCGAACATCAGGAGGGGCCCGAAGTGGGGGTCGCGCTTTAACCCCAAAATGGTCTCCACCCCGCCGGGCGCGGCGACGAACTCCTGGACGAAGACGCCCCAGATCTCCGCCTCGGGCTTGCGCCGTCGCACCCCGTCTAGGATCGCGCGATACGCCTCTCGTACGGCTCCCTCGTCCTCCAGCTTGAGCCGTACGCCCCCGACGTCGAACTTGTGGACGATCTGGGGCGAGACGATCTTCAACGCCACGGGATAGCCGATCTCCTGCGCCCTGCGGACGGCCTCGTCCTCGGTGGCGGCCAGCTCCCCCCGCAGCACGGGGAACCCGTACGCGCGCAGGACGGCGTGGGCCTCCGGCTCGGGGAGGAACGTTCGCCCCTCGGCTCGGGCCTTCGTAAGGATCGCGCGGGCCGCCTCGCGGTCGACGTCGTCGAAGGTCCGCACCGGCGTTCGCGGACGGTGGACCCAGCTCGTGTAGCGGGCCATCTCCGCCAGCGCGCGGGCGGCGTCCTCTGGGAAGCGGTAGTGGGGGACTCGGGCCTCCTCCAGCACCCGCAGGGCCTCGTCGATCGCCTCCAGGGCCATGAGGCACGCGAGCACGGGCTTCTTGTGCTCGCGGGCCGCGTCGGCGATCGTCCGAGCGATGGCCGTAAGATCCGCCATCATCTGGGGGGTGCAGATCACGATGGCGGAGTCGACGGCCTCGTCGCCGAGGACGAGCCGGAGGGCGTGGGCATAGCGATCTTCTTGGGCGTCCCCGATGAGGTCCACGGGGTTCTGGACGCTTGCCGTGGGCGGCAGGCCCTCCCGGAGCTTCCGGGTGGTCTCCTCGGAGAAGCGGGCCAGTTTGAGCCCATGGCGCACGCAGGCGTCGGTGGCCATGATCCCGGGCCCGCCGGCGTTGGTGACGATCGCCACCCGATCCCCCCGGGGCGCGGGCTGCTGGGCGAGCGCCTGGGCGTACTCGAAGAGCTCCTCGATGGTTTCGACCCGGAGCACCCCGCACTGGTGGAAGAGGGCGTCGTACACCTCGTCGGAGCCCGCCAGCGCCCCCGTGTGGGAGGCGGCGGCGCGGGCCCCCTCGCGGGTGCGGCCCGACTTAATCGCCAGAATGGGCTTCTTTTGGGGCAGCTCCCCGGTGATCTCGCGGGCCAGCTCCAGAAAGCCCTTGGGGTCCTCTAGGTTCTCCACGTACAGCAGGATGACGTCCGTGCGGGGGTCGTCCCGCAGCGCCGCGAGGAGGTGGTTCTCGTTGAGGACGGCCTTGTTCCCGATCGAGATGAACTGGGAGATCCCGATGTGCTCCGCCTCGCAGTACTCGAGGGCCGCCACCCCCACCGCGCCGCTCTGCGAGATGAACGCGATGTTCCCCCGCGGGGGCATGGAGCGGGCGAAGGTGGCGTTCAACCGCACCTCGGGGTCCGTGTTGATGATCCCCAGGCAGTTGGGGCCCACCAGCGCGATCCCGTGCTCCCGGGCGATCGCCTTGAGCCGCTCCTCGAGCTCGACGCCCCGGCCGCCGACCTCCTTGAAGCCCGCGCTGAGGACGACGGCGCCGGGGATGCCCTTTTGGGCGCACTCCTCCAGCACCTGGGGAACGGCCGGGGCGGGGACGATCACCACGGCCAGGTCGACCTCGTCGGGGACCTCGAGCACCGAGGGGTAGGCCCGCACGCCCAGAATGCTCCTCGCCTTGGGGTTGACCGGGTAGACCACGCCCCGATAGTCCCCCAGCAGGATGTTGGCGAACACCGCCCGGCCCACGGAGTCGGGGCGGGTCGAGGCCCCGATCACCGCCACGGAGCGCGGGGAAAGCAGCCGCCGAAGTTGATTATTCTCCACCATTGCCACGATCTCCTTTGTCCTCTTGTCGATTTCCTTCTTTGGCCAGCACTCGCTCACGGTCCACCATGGGCTACGCTCTCCAAGTACTCCCGATAGATATGTCGGAAATCGTCAAACTCCTGGGCCGTGCGGAAGGCCAGATCGTAAAGCGCATCCTCGTCTTTGGCGAGAAAACCCGACACTCCTTGAGGACCCGATGCCGGATATAGAGGGGCAGGGCCTGAAAGACGTGCACGTCCAGATCGAAGGCTCCCACGTAGCCCAACCGCTTGTGCGCCAGCGCTTCGGATGTCCAATCCCCGGGGCGGAGGACGAGACAGACGTCGAGGTCGGAGCCGGGATGCGCATCGCCCCGGGCAGCGCTCCCAAACAGCATGACCGCCAGCACGTCCCGATCGTGCCGGGCTCGGTCCAACAGCGCTTCCAGCTCGCTCTTTCCCCTCATTTCATTTCAGGTCAAGAGTTCTTCCAGGGGAATGACAACGTCGGGAAGGGCCTCCGGCGCGATTCGATCGCCCTTTTTGGTCTCCTCAATGCGGGCGTACGCCCCCCGTTGGGGCTTCCGAAAGGCCGTAAGCCGACCCTTGGAGAGATCGATCAACCAGACCTCGGGGATGCCGTGCCGGGCGTAGAGGGGGATCTTCACATGGCGATCGTACTCGGACGACGTCTCGGCCACCTCCACCACGAGGAGCACGTCCTCGGGCTTGGGGTGCTCTTCCGCGTAGAAGTCCGGTCGGGGTTTGAGCAGGGCGAGATCGGGCTGGGGCTCCGAGTGCTCGCCCAGGCGAATGGAGTCCTGTACACTGACGATGGCCTGATCCTTAACCCGGCTGGAGAATACGGCATTCAATCGCTTAACGCACGCCGCGTGCTTGCTCCCGATGGGTGAATTCACGATGATCTCCCCCTCGATGAGTTCCACGCGATCGTCCTCGCTTAGGATGCCGACCTCGGCCAGCTTGTGGTACTCCTCCACGGTAAAGCGGCGGGTGGTGTACGTCCGAACGGTTGCCTGCGCCATGCTCGATCCCCCCAAATCAAACCCCTTGTGCTTTCAGTGTAGCGCGGGGCGGGCGGCGGGGCTACCCCTCTTACCCATTCCCACCGAGCTTGACGGGGAGATCGGCCCCGCGGTACAGTCCGGATGCCCAACGTGGATGCCCAACGTGAGGGAAGGGAGCTTCAACGGTGCACAGGGTGCGCGCAAAGCAAGGGACCTCCCAAGGGTTCTCCGGGTGGGGTGTGTGGTCGGTCGTCCTGCTCCTCTTTGGCTTGGGGGTGGGGGTGAGGGGGTGTTTTCCCTTTGAGGGCTCCGGCGGGGCGGACCTCGTCTTCTACGTGGAGAACCGTAGCGCTGAACCCGTCCACCTGCAGGTGATCGCCGACCGGGAGCACCTGTTCGCCGTGGATCTGGAAGCGGCCCCCTCTCCCGCCTCATCGGGCGTTCCGGGCCTGGAGGTGCGGGTGAGGGTGGAGCGCTTCCCCCGCGAGCTGGAGGTGCGGGAGGTCCTGCGGGAGCTGCGCGCTCGGTTCTCCCTGGAGGAGCATCCCCTCCCTCCGGGATACGGGTACCGCATCGTCGTCTCCGAGCAGGGGATCGAACTCTTTGCGAACTACGCCACGACCCGTTAAGCCCGGAGCGGGCGTTTCACTGCATCGAGGACCTTCGCGAGAACTTAAGAGCGTAGAGCAACGCTGTGAGCAATAGCGAATGCCCTGGGCTACAGCGCCTGAGAGGGCAAAGGGATAAGAGTGGCTTCGTCTGCTATAATTAAACGCTCTCGTGAGCACGCAGAGATAGATAGGAGGTTCATGTGGTGCAGAAGAGTAGGGATCGGATTGAGAGCAAAATAGGGCTCCCTATTGAGGATCTGATCTCCGCGATCAATGCGTTGGATGATGAAGACAGGGAATTCTTGATCGAGAATCTCTTGGCTGCCACCAGTCCCGATTACCTCAAGAGCATTGAGGAGGCGAGGGAGGATTACCGCCGAGGGCGGGTCCGCAGCCACGAAGAGGTGTTCACAAAGACCTAAGACAAGAGAGGGATACGCGAAACTGAAGTACGAATTGGTTTATACCGAGCGGGCAGCGAAGGACATCGCCAAACTCGATCGGGCAGCCCAAGAGCGGATCAAGAAAACCCTGGAGAGATATAAGGAAGCGCCCTTCCATTATGCCCGAAAGATGGTCGATCCCAAGCTGGGATCTTACCGTTTTCGCATTGGAGAGTATCGGGTCATCTTCGACATCGAAGGAGACAAGATCGTGATCTTACGGGTGGGGCATCGCCGGGAGATCTACCGAGGATAGAAACCGACTCCGCCGGGGTGCACTCCTGCCCCTAAATCTAAGACCTTTAATAAAAAACCTGCTCCCGCAGCCGGGGCATCGGGCTCCTCGTTTGCGGACCACGCCCGAAATCGTTGAACTCGGTGCAAACCGCCTGCATCATGATGAGGGAGCTTCCACCGGGTCTCGATTATTGGCCTTCCTCGCTGACCGGAACGGTTTGGTACGTCGGCACAAGCTGCCGGAGCCGCTCCAGGAGGCGGGCTCGATCCCCCGCGTCGGCGGCCTCGTAGAGAGCCTTGAGCGCGCGATCCAGCTCGTCCTCGGAGGGCGGGTCGCCCAGCTTGGCCACAAAGATCCGCTCGTGCTTGGTCGCGTCGGTGCCCTCCTCTGCCGTCAACAGCTCCTCGAAGAGCTTCTCGCCGGGGCGCTCGCCCGTGAACACAATGGGGATCTCCCTGTCGGGCTCGTACCCCGCCAGGCGGATCATCTCGCGGGCCAGCTCCAGGACGCTGACGGGCTCGCCCATGTCCAACACAAAAACCTCGCCGCCCCGGCCCATCGCCCCCGCCTGCAGCACCAACAGCGCCGCCTCCGAGGGCAGCATGAAGTAGCGCTTCATGTCGGGATGGGTCACCGTCACCGGCCCGCCCCGCTTGATCTGCTCCTGAAACACGGGGAAGACGCTCCCCCGGCTCCCCAGCACGTTCCCGAAGCGGACCGCCACGTAGCGCGTGGGCTTTCCCTCCCGTTGGGCTTTGGCGTTAAGCGTCAGGATGATCTGCTCGGCAGCGCGCTTCGTTGCCCCCATCACCGAGGTCGGGTTGACGGCCTTGTCCGTCGAGATCAACACGAACTTCTCGCTTTGGGCGCGAAGGGCCGCCTCGGCCACCCCCTGAGTGCCCCGGACGTTGGTGCGTACCGCCTCCTCCGGGTGTTGCTCCATCAGGGGAACGTGCTTGTAAGCCGCGGCGTGGAGCACCACCTCGGGCTTGTGTTCCTCAAAGAGTCTCTCCATTCTCGAGACGTCGCGGACGTCGCCCACGATCGTCACCCAACTTGTTCTTTTGGGGATATGATCGTCCAGCTCCAGCTCCAACCGAAAAAGCCCGCTCTCGTCTTGATCGAGCGCGATGAGCGCCTCGGGATCAAATTTGAGGACTTGACGACACAGCTCGCTCCCGATCGAGCCCGCCGCTCCCGTGACGAGCACCCGTTTGCCCCGCAAGAAGCGCTTCATCTCGTCCGTGTTGATGCGGACGGGCTCGCGGCCCAGCACGTCCTCCAGCCGCACCTCGCGGACATCCTGAAGCGTTAGATTCCCGCTTACGAGCTGCTGGAGCCCCGGCACCACCCGTACCCGCTTGAGCCCCGCCCGCCGCGCCAGCGCGACCGTTTCCTTGATGACCCGGGGTGGAGTTGAGGGCATCGCGATCAGCAGCTCTTCGACCCCATATCGCGAGACGAGTTCGGGGATCTCTTGACGGGTCCCCAGCACCCGCACCCCGTGGATGGTGAGCCCTTGCTTCTGGGGGTCGTCGTCGGTGAAGCCGAGGGGCACGAGCCCCGCTCCGGGGTCGTCCAGCATGGCGCGGACGAGCTGGGCGCCCGCGTTCCCCGCGCCCACGATCAGCACCCGCCGTCCCTCCCCGGGCCTTCGACCGAGGCGGAAAAGCCGCCGGACGCGTTCGGCGCCCCGGAACCCGCCTACGAACACCAACGACAGCAGCCCATCCAGCAGCCAGACGGACCGCGGCAGGGGAGCGAGCCCCAGCGCCGCAAGCTCGCGGCCCAGCAGGAAGTAGAAGGCGCCCAAGAGCGCCTGCGCGACCCCAACGGCCAAACCCACCCGAGCGAGCTCCCGCGCGCTCACGTGCGCCCAGCTGAGAGCATAGAGCCCCAGCCGCCAAAATACGGGGAGCTTCGCGGCCCACGCGATCAGTCCGTACAGCCAAAGGGAGTCGAGCCAGTGCTCGGGGATTCGACCGTCAAAGCGGAGCCAGAACGCGCCGTAGAGCGCGAACGCCAACAGCCCCAGATCCCCCAGCAGAAAGGGCAGCGAACGCCTGAGCTTGCTGAGCATCTTAAAAGAGCCTACAGCGAATCGAGCGCGGCCTCCAACTGCTTAACCACGTAGTCGACGTCGTCCGGCGTCAGCCGGGTGTGGAAGGGCAGCGCTAGGGTGCGTTGCGCGACGGCCTCCGCGACGGGGAAGTCCCTCGGCTTGTACCCCAGGGCGCGGTAGACGGGCTGAAGGTGGATCGGCGGGAAGTAGTCCGCGCACTCGACGCCTTGTGCCCTGAGTTTCTCGAGCACAAGGTCCCGCTCGCGCCGGGTGAAGCGATCTTCAAGGCGGACAACGTAGACGAACCAACTCATCCGGACGTGGGGCGCGACGTGGGGCCTCCGCAAGAGCCCCCGGCGCTCCAGGGGCTCTAGGCGCTCGTTGTAGAGCTGCGCGACGTGCTCCCTTTGCGCTAAAAGCTCGTCGAGGCGCTCGAGCTGGGCCAGCCCCAGCGCGCAGTTGACGTCGCTGAGGCGGTAGTTGTAGCCCAGGCGCTCGTGTTGGAGCCAGCCCGCCGTTGAGCCCTCGCCGCGCCCCTGGTTGCGCAGGCTGCGGCAGAGCTTCACGATCTCATCTTCGCCGGTGAGCACGGCCCCGCCCTCGCCCGTGGTGATCTGCTTGTTGGGGTAGAACGCGAAGACGGCCGCGTCCCCGAACGACCCCGCCGGGCGGCCCTTGTACGCCGCGCCGAGGGCCTCGGCCGCGTCCTCGATGAGCTTCAGCCCATGCTCTTTCGCGATGTGGGTGAGGGCGTCCCACTCCGCGGGGTGGCCGAAGACGTCCACAGCCAGGATCGCTCGGGTGCGCTTCGTGATCGCGGTTTCCACAAGCTCGGGGTCGAGGTTCAGGGTGTCGGGGTCGATGTCCACGAAGACGGGCTTGGCCCGCTCAAAAAGGATGCAATTCGCGGAAGCGATGAAGCTGAAGGGCGTTGTGATGACCTCGTCACCTTCCTCAATCCCAAGGGCCTTGACGCAGAGGTGCAGGGCGGACGTCCCCGAGTTCACGGCGACGGCGTGCTTGACGCCCGCGACCTCCGCGAGCTTGCGCTCGAACGCCTTGAGGACGGGGCCGAGGCTGAGCCTGGGCGTCCTCAACACTCGAACGACGGCCTCGACCTCGCGCTCCGTAAGATCAGGCCGGGCCAGGGGGATGGTGCGCTTCATCGTTGTCATCCCTCTCCTCCCAGTTGGGCGAGGGCTTCCTGCGGCGTGAGAGCCGGAACCGGAAGTTTTCCCGAGAAGTGACGTGCGTTCCACGTGACAAACACGTCGATGCGTCGCCGATGCGTATGGACGAGGTCCGCAATGAGGGCATCCCCAAAGGCCAGCTTGTGTTTCATCGTCTGAAGCAGTCGAGCCAGGTCAAAGCAGACGATAGCATCCTGCCCGGCTGGGAACAGCACTTGGACGTTGAAGCGCTCGGCAAACCCTGCGAAAAGCTC
>JALUUA010000151.1 GCA_027021605.1 Candidatus Bipolaricaulota bacterium
CTTGGGGTGAGGGTGAGGGGTGGCCGCCCCCCGAGCTGCGGGCCCGCGCGCTCGGGGGGGCGTTCCTGCGCTTCCTGCTCGAGCGCTACGGGGAAGACCTCGGAAAACGCCTGCACGAGGCGTACGCCGCCGGGGACCTGCGGGCGCTGCTCGGCGGCCCCGTGGACGCCGTCACGGGGCGCCCCACGGAGGAGCTCTACGCCGAGTTCCGGCGGTGGCTTCGGGAGGGCGAGGGCGGGGGAGCCGCTGGGGAACCCCCGGGGGAGGAGCTGCCCGCTCCCGAGGGGGAGAACTACGGCCTCGCTTGGGACCCCTTCGGCAGCTCGTTGGTCTACGAGCATCGGGACCCGAGGCGGGGAGCGCAGCTGCGCCGGACCGGGGGAGCGGGGGCTCCAGAGGGCCCCCTGCTCCACTGTTTGTGCTTTTCGCCCGCCTGGGTGGACGGGGAGACGATCGCCTACGTCAAGCTCACCCGCACGCCGGACGATCGCCTCCTGGGCGACCTCTACCTCTACGACGTCGTGCGCGATCGGGAGACGAGGGTTACCCAGGGCGAGCGGATCTACGCCGTCGCGGCCTTCCCCGACGGCCGCCGGCTCCTCCTGGCGCGCAACGAGCCGGGGGGGCGCTCCTCGCTCGTCGTCTTCGACCTCCGCCGCCGCAGCCGGTTGATCGTCCGCGAGTTCGGGCCCCGGGAGCGGGTTCACTCGCTGGCCGTCTCCCCGGACGGCTCCCGCCTCGCGATCGCCCTCTGGCGGCTGGGGGAGGGGACGGATACGGATCTCTACACCCTCCCCGCCGAGGGCGGGCCGCTGGAGCCGCTGACACAGGACACCGCCCGCGACCTCGACCCGGCGTTCGGCCCCGACGGGCGCTTCTTGCTGTTTGCCAGCGATCGCTCCGGCCGCTTCGCGATCTACGCCTACGAGTTCGCCACCGGACGGGTCCTCCGGGTGACGGAGGCCGCGGGGGGGCACTTCGACCCCCAGCCCTCCCCCGACGGCCGGGCCTTGGCCTTCGTCGCCTACGGCGCCTACGGCCGCGGGGGCTTCCGGGTCCTCCGGGTGCCGTATGACCCCGCCCGCTGGGAGCCGTGGGAACCGGAGCCCTCCGCCCCCACCCCGGGCGCCGCCCGCGCCGCGGGGTCCATCATCTCCAGAGGCCGCTACGATCCCGCGGAGGACCTGCTCCCGACGTTCTGGCTCCCCCTGCTGGCCGGCGAGCACGTGGGCCTCTTCACGCGGGGGGGCGATCCGCTCGGGCAGCACAGCTACGAGCTGGCGCTGGGGCTGCGCCCGAGCCCCTTCGACCTCTTCGCCGACGTCGCTTATACGAACGCCCGCTTCTCCCCCGTGGAGATCCGCCTTCAGGTGACGCTCAGCGCGCTGGGCCCGCGGCAGCGCATCGCGCTGGCCTTCCCGCTGCGACGGGAGCTTACGGGGGAGCGCGTCCTCTCCCTGGGCCTCAGCCACGAGGCCGGGGTCTCCGCGCTCTTCCTGAGCGCCCGCTGGCTCGACCGGGAAGCGTTCGAGCTCTTCCGCCGGGAGTCCCGCCTGGGCCTTCGGGGCGGGGTGAGCTGGCGGGGCCTGCCGTCGGCGGAGATCCCCCCGCCCGTGCGGAGGCTGGAGATCGACTGGGTCGAGCGACTGACCCTGCCCCTCCCGGACCCCCGTGGCCCCCACGAGCTGCGCTTTCGGGCGCGGGCGGGCTGGACCGATCGGGCGGGCGAACCGTTCCGCCTCGGCCCGGAGGGGGAGTACCCCATGCGCAGCCTCTCGCGCCCCCAGGAGGGCCGCCAGCTCCTCTGGGCGGAGGCGGAGTACCGCTTTCCGCTTCGGAAGGCGCTGCTTAGCTGCTGCGCCGCGCACCCGCTCCCGATCCTGGGCGAGGGGTTCGAGGGGGCGCTCTTCGTCGAGCTGGGGCTTGCGGCCGACACCCTCGAGTGGGAGCGGCTGCGCCCGGGGGCCGGCGCGGAGCTGAGGATCCCCTTCTCGCTGGGCTTCGGCCTCTTCCGCGGACAGGTCCGCCTGGGGCTGGCGGTCGACCTGGGGGTGCTTGCCCCGCGGGCCTACGTGCTGCTGGGCTCCGGGTCCCTATAGCTGTAGATTCCGGATCGCGGTGGGAAAGGTCTGGGGCCGGGCCCAGATGAGGTGGAGCACCCCGAGGAGGCGGCGCTCGCTCTTTAGGACCACCAGATCGGCGGCCTGCACGAGCGCCAGCACGTTCCGATTGGGGTGGCAGCCGTATTTGGCGATTTGATAGGGCGCGATGCGGTCGAGGAGCCGGGAGAGCCAAAGGTGGGGGCTACGGCCGTGCTCCAGCAGCAGGATCCGCCCGCCGGGGGCCGTGACGCGGGCCATCTCCGAGAGGGCGCGAATGGGGTCGACCACGGTGCAGAGGGTGAACGAGCTCACCACGGTGTCGAACGCCCCCGCCGGGAACGAGAGCTCCTCCGCGTCCATGGGCAGGAGGGTGACGTCCCGCCCGAGTTGGGCGGCCCGCCGCTCGGCGATCCGGAGCATCTCGGGCGAGAGGTCGATCCCCGTGATGCGGCAGCCCGGCGGGTAGTAGGGGAGGTTGCGCCCGGTGCCGATTCCCACCTCCAACACGCGGCCTCGGGCGCGTCGCAGCAGCTTCCGTCGATATCCCCGCAGGAGCCACTCGACCAGCGCCTCGCGGCGGTCGTACCGGGGGGCGAGCCGGTCGTAGATCGCCCGAATCCGCGAAGAGGTGTGCGTCACCCGCGGCATCGTCTCCCTCCGCCGGATCATAGCAGCGCCCCCGCGGCGCTGTCAACCGAGCAAGGCGAGCCCCACGCCGACGAACACCGCGGTGACGACCCAGAACGCGAGCGTGATCCCCCACTCCGGAAGCTCGACGCTCGGGAGCAGATACGGGTAATCCACCCCCTCGGCCCGCTCGAAGTGGTGGTGGAAGGGACTCACCTTGAAGACCCGGCGCCCGAGGAGCTTGAAGCTCGCCACCTGCACGATCACGGAGAGGGCCTCCAAGACGGGCACGATCGCGAAGATCAACAGGAAGAGCTCCGTGCCCGTCAGCACGCTCACCGCGGCCACAAAGCCCCCCAGGGCCATCGAGCCCGTGTCCCCCAGGAAGATCCGGGCCGGGTGGACGTTCCACCACAGGAACCCCAAGAGCGCGGCGGCGAAGATCGCGATCAACTCTGGAAGGTTCCCGGCCTGCCCCGGGGCGAGCGCGAGCAGGAGCACCCCGAACCCGGCCAGCACCAGGAGCGTGATCCCCGCAGCCAAGCCGTCTAGGCCGTCCGTGAGGTTCCAGGCGTTGACCGTCCCCAGGAACGTGAGCGCGATCAGCCCGTAGAGCCACGGCCCCTCCAGCCTCCAGCCCGAGCCCGAGCCCGAGTCGAGGAAGGGGACCCGGAGGGGGGTGAGCGCCGACTCCAGCTCCAGGGCGCGCAGCAGCGCAACGAGGCCGGCGATCACGAGGAGCTGGCCCAGCAGCTTGTAGCGGGCGGGGAGGCCGCGGGCGTGCTGCTCCAAGAACTTCAGGGCATCGTCGAGGAACCCGACGAGCCCGAAGCCCAGGAGCGCGCTGACCAGCACCAGGCCCCCCTCCCCCAAGGGGCGAAAGAACTGATACACGATGAGCACGGCGAAGTAGACGGCGAGGAGGACGACGCCGCCCATGGTGGGGGTCCCCCGCTTGTGCTCGTGGATCTTGGGGCCGTAGTCGCGGATGGGCTGGCCGGCTCCGGCCGATCGCAGGAGCCCGATGAAGAGCTTCGTGCCCACGAGGCTGCCGAGGAAAGCCAGGGACGCGAGGATGAGGGTCTCCGTGGCCATGGGGGTTCCCTTCTCATTTAAGCGCTCCCGGGCGCGGGGTGCAACCGGGACGCGACGGCCCCGGGCAGCGATCGTTGGCCGAAGCCCCCGGACGTGCTACACTTAGCCCGCAGGAGCCTCGCAACCACGAAAACAGGGAAAGGAAGGCGAAGGGTTATGACGGGATCGGGACGCTCTCCGGCACCTCGCCCCATCCCCGAGGTCGCCCGCGACCTGGGGCTCTCGGAGGAGGAGCTCTTGCTCTACGGACCGTACAAGGCGAAGGTGCACCTGTCGGCCTACCGGCGTCGGGAGAAGGAGCCCGACGGGAAGCTCATCTTGGTGACGGCGATCACCCCCACCAAGTTCGGGGAGGGCAAGACGACCACGACCATCGGGCTCGGCCAAGCCCTGGGCTTGATGAAGAAGCGGGGGGTGATCGCCATCCGGGAGCCCTCGCTGGGGCCCGTCTTCGGGATCAAGGGCGGCGCCACGGGGGGCGGGAGGGCTCGGGTGATCCCCAGCGATGAGATCAACCTACACTTCACGGGGGACTTTGCGGCCGTAGAGAAGGCGAACAACCTCTTAGCCGCCCTCATCGACAACCACCTCCACCACGGGAACGCGCTGGGGCTCGACCCCCGGGAGGTCCAGTTCAAGCGCTGCATGGACATGAACGAGCGGGCTCTCCGGCAGATCGTGATCGGCCTGGGGGGGAGGACGGGGGGCGTCCCGCGCGAGGAGGTCTTCCAGATCACGGCCGCTTCCGAGGTGATGGCGATCTTCGCCCTGGCCCGCGACCTCCGCGACCTCAAGGAGCGCTTCGGGCGCATATTAGTGGGGTTTACCCGCGACGGGCGGCCCGTCCTGGCCCAAGAGCTGAAGGCCCCCGGCCCCATGGCCGCCCTGATGCGCGACGCGATCCACCCCAACTTGGTGCAGACGCTCGAGGGCACGCCCGCGTTCGTCCACGCGGGCCCCTTCGGGAACATCGCCACGGGCACCAGCAGCGTGATCGCCACTCGGCTGGCCTTGAAGCTGGCCGACTACGTGATCACGGAGGCCGGGTTCGCCTCGGACCTGGGGGCCGAGAAGTTCTTCGACATCAAGTGCCGCGTCGGGGGGCTTGAGCCGTCGGCGGCCGTGTTGGTCGCCACGGTGCGGGCGCTCAAGCTCCACGGCGGCGCGCCCCCCGTTCTCGAGGAGCTCCAGAAGGAGGACGTGGGGGCCGTCGAGCGGGGACTGCCCAACCTCGAAAAGCACATCGAGAACGTCCGAACGTTCGGGCTCCCGTTGGTGGTGGCCATCAACCGCTTCTCCACGGACACGGACGCGGAGATCGACGCGATCCGCAGGTTTTGCGAGTCCCAGGGCGTGGAGGTGGCCGTCTCCGAGGTCTACGAGCGGGGCGGCGAGGGGGGGCTCGATCTGGCCGAGAAGGCCCTCGCGCTGGCCGACTCCGGAAAGGCGCGGTTCCGCTTCCTCTACGAGGCCGACGAGCCCCTCGTGCAGAAGATCGAGAGGATCGCCACCCGAATTTACGGCGCGGACGGCGTCAAGTACACGGCGACGGCGAAGCGAAAGCTGGATCGCTTGGAGAGGCTGGGCTACGGGGGGAGCCTGGTGTGCATGGCCAAAACCCAGGACTCGCTCTCCGACGACCCCCAGCTGCGGGGTCGCCCTCGGGGCTTTACCGTGACCGTACGGGACGTCTACATCTCCGCCGGCGCGGGGTTCGTGGTGCCGCTGGCGGGACAGATCCTCACCATGCCCGGACTCCCCAAGCAGCCCGCCGCGGAGGGGATCGACGTCGACGACGAGGGGAACATCACCGGGATCTTCTAGGGGATCTTCTAGATGCTAGAGACTCGATGACTCGAGGCTGGGATGGATGAGCATCCGCGTGGGGCTGGGCGTGGACTTTCATCGCTTTGCCGAGGGCCGCAGGCTCGTCTTGGGGGGCGTGGAGATCCCCTTTGGGAGGGGCTTGGAGGGCCACTCCGACGCCGACGTCCTCACGCACGCGGTCTGCGACGCGCTGCTGGGGGCGGCCGGGCTGGGGGACATCGGGCTCCACTTCCCCCCCGGCGAGCCGCAATTTAAAGACATCTCCAGCCTGGAGCTCCTTGGGCGGGTGCGGGCGCTTATCGAGCGGGAGGGCTTTCGGGTGGCGAACGTCGACGCCGTCCTCGTGTTGGAGGCGCCGAAGGTGGCTCCCTATTTCCCCGAGATGCGGGAGCGGCTCGCCCAAGCGTTGGGAATCGGGCCCGATCGGGTCAGCGTGAAGGCCACGCGCCCCGAGGGCTTGGGGGCGCTGGGGCGGGGGGAGGGCGTCTTCGCCCAGGCCGTCGCGCTCCTCGTGTCGGGCGAGCCCTCCGGAGCCGGGGGAAGCGGGGGATCGCATCGTTGTGGAGATCGTGGACACCCCGGAGCGGATCGAGGGGTTTTTGCCTATCCTTGACGATGCGATCCCCGAGGGCTTGGCGACGCTCGAGCGCGTCCAGATTCGCTTCTACCGCAGCGGTGAGGGGACCGCGTAGGCCGCAACGGAGATCGGGCCGGGGGTCGGCCTGCTCCCCAAGCCCCCAAGCGGACCCTGGCAGGCTGCTCCCTTGCTCGGGTGGGGGGAAGCCGAAGTCGATCACCAGCTCTTCCGGCTCCAGGCGCAAGCGGTCGCCCTCGCGGATTAAGCGGAAGCGGCCGGTGGACACCTCAAACTCTAGGCGCCAAAAGGTCTTGGGACAATCGATGGTAATCTCCCCCTCCACCGTCCACCCCTGGGCCGTCCGCCATTGACCGGGAGCGATCTGCCATTCCGGGGGCACCTCATGGGCCAGCCAGTCGAGGAGTTGCCTCAGGCGTGGGGAATCCGGCGGATCGTCCTCGGGCTTCCACGTGTCCAGGATCAAAGTCAGCTGAACGCGACCGGGACAAGGGCCTACCCCTTCTACGTCAGGGATATCACCGGAATACTCGTCTAGCACGAAGTCCCTATTTTCCGGCCCTTGAGGGGGTTTGAGGACGATGAGATGGTGCTCTCTTTCCGTCAGGGTGGCTTCAGCGCCTGCATTGCCGGCAAGCCAGATGGTCACGTCGACCCTGACGCTGATGCGATCGTCGTCCCCTTGAACGGCCGTGACTCTTAGGAGGACCATCGTCATGACGCAGAAGCAGGGAATGCCCCTGGGCGGCGGGACGCGCGGGGAGCCCGGTCCTCCCGGTCCCCCCGGCCCTTCCGGGGGGACGGTGCAATCAGCGGCGGTATTCGGCGGCAGCCGGATCGGATCGTCCTCCACGGTGAAGGACCCTCGGGCCCGCAGGCCCTCCACGAGCGTCACGGTCGTGCCGCCGGGCTCCCCCGGTTGCGTGGCGGCATCGTACTCCACGATGACCGCCCGCCTCCCCGGCTCGGCGTCCTCGGCAATCCGGAAGCAGACGGTGAAGGTGAGCTTACCTTCCCGGATGAACTGCTCCTTCTCCCAGCCGACGACGGTGATGCCCTCCGGGGGCCGAAACTTGACGTCGTTGATGCGGGCCCAATAGAGCTCGGGGTCCGTGATCTCCACGGTGATTTCCACGCACAAACATCGGGCTCCCGGCTGACCGCTGGGAGGATCCACCGTTAGGGGGTCGACCGCCCAGACGGGCTGCGTTGCCATGAGCCCGCCCATCAACCCGACGAGCCCGATCCCCACGGTTCTCCGGAAAAGGGCGTTGGGAAGCCTGTTGGAAAGCATGATCCTTCACCTCAACTTTGGGTTTAGAACCCCGGCGGCACCTTCGCTTTAGCCGCCTCGGTCCCGCAGAGGTTCCACGCGGGACTTCGCCCGTTGTTCCGGAGTTGGTTCCCCGACCCCGCGATCTCGATGAACTCGTCCTCGTCGATCCACAACCCGCAGTTGTCGCTGTTTTGAACGACGTTCTCGACGAACTCCGCCCGGACGCCCTCCAGGGGGATGTCGGGGTGGCCCACCCAGACGCCCCAGTCGTTGTACTGGATCGTGTTGCGGCGCAGGGTGGCCACGGCGTCCTCCGTGAGGATCACCCCGATCTGGACCTCCCCCAGCCCGCGATGGCCCTCGATCACCGTGTCTTCCACGAGCAGCTCGCCCTCGGCCCCCACGGAGATCCCGTAGCCGAACCAGCCCTCGTGCGGGCGATTCGCGGCGATGCGGCTGCGACGGACCTCCAGGCGGGAGGCGTCGTAGAGGTTGAGCCCCGCGAAGGTGTTCCCCTCGATCGTCGCCTCCTCGATGAGCACTCGGGAGGGCTCTCCCCCGGCATCGCGGGCGGCGAGCCCGTAGCCGCCGTTGCCCCTCAGGACGCTTCGCACCACGCGCACCGCGCTCCCCCGGGCGCGCACCCCGTGTCCGTCCTGACCCGGCGTGGCCGGGAACGTGTGGAGCACCCGGGACCCCTCGATCCTCACCCCGGAGAGTCGGGCGAAGACCCCCACGCGGACGTTCTCCGTCACGATCACCCGACGCAGGGTGACGTCCGCGCTGTTCTCGATGTGAACTCCACCGCCGCGCTCTTCCGGCCCGGCCCCGCTGCCGTCGCGCACCGTGAGGTTCCACACCACGACGGGAGCTTCCACGCCCACGAGGGAGAGGACCGGCCCTTGGCGGTTGCCCCGGAGCACCGTCTGCGCGGGGTCCGTGCCCAGGCCCACGAGCGTGAGGCCCTTCCCGATCGTAAGGCCCCCCACGGCGTACGCCCCGGGCTGCAGGCAGACCACGGAGCCCTTCGCCGCCTGGGCGATCACGGACGCGAGGGGCTGAGCGGGGGTTGCCGTCACCTCGCACTCCACGTCCGGGCGCTCCCCTTCGGTTTCCGTTCCGGGTTGGGACCCCGATCCCGAAGCCGAAGCCCGCAGGCAAACGCTGGCGGAGATGAACGGCCCCTGCGGCCCCTGGAGCACGAATTTCACGCGGAGCCCCGGGGTGTAGCCCTCTTTCTCCACGAGCACGTCGATCTTGGCCGCCGCGTCGGGGACGTTGAAGGCCAAAATCAAGATGACCGCGGAGAACTTCCCATCGGGGCCCGTCGTGCCCTGGGCCAGGACTTCGTCGTCCTCGGAGGCGTTCACGACGGTGACGCGGGCGCCCGCAATCGGCTCCCCGCTGTCGCAGTCCTTCACGTCCACGACCACCAGGATGGACTGCAGGGCGGGCTGCGCCACCCGGGCGCTCGGGCTCAGGGCCGAGAGCCCCAAGACGAGAAGCCCCATTCCCACCGCGATCCCCGGCTGCCAAGCGCGAACCCTTCCCTTCACGCTCTCATCCCCCTTCGCCTCGGTCTGCTACGGTTCCGCTACGGTCCCTCGTGCCCCCGCCCCCGGACGGAGACGGGGATCGTCCCCTCGTCCGGGTCGTTGGTGGTCAGGGTGATTCGGCCCTGATAGCTCTCGGCCTCGGCGGGCGCGAAGGTGATCGCGATCAACTCCTTTCCGCCAGGCCGCACCGTGACACCCTCCCTAGCCACCTGGAATACGGAGTTGTTGCTCTGGAGGGAAATCTGCAGATTCGCCCGCCCGAGGTTCTCCACGATGAGCCGGTACTCCCGCGTTCCTCCAACTTGCACGCTGCCGAAGTCGAGGGAGGTCTCCGCAAGCCAAATCTCCGGCCCCTGCGGGGGCGTGGGGTGCACGAAAAAGGGCATCGTGACGTAAAGACGGTTGTTCAGGTAATATCGGACGGTCCAGCGGCCCGTCGGCTCCCCGGCCCACGCCTCCCGCAGCCAGAACCAGTACCACCAGCTGTAGCGGTAGTACCGATCGTGGCGGAACTCCGAGCGGCGGAAGAGCCGCCCTTGGGGGTTGTAGAACTCCACCCGGGCCACGTCGCCGGCCTTTACGCTCTTTACTTGAACCCAGAAGAGGAAGAGCGGGTCGTTGCGACTGAAGTCGGTGCGGGTGGCGGGGCGCTCCTTGAGTTGCTCGAGCGTGGGCTCGAAGTTCGTCATCCCGTAGTCGAGCACCTGGAACGCGTTCTCGTAGGGGGGCTGCTCGGCCCACCACGAGACGGGGCTCCCACAGGGGCCTTGGAAGGGATCGACCACGCGATCCGAGGCGTCCCGGACCTCGAAGTGCAGGTGGGCGTCCGTGGAGCTTCCGGAGCTTCCGATCTCCGCCAGCTCCTCGCCCGCCCGCACGTGCTCGCCGACCCGAACTTTGAGCGAGTTCTTCTTGAGATGGGCGTAGATCGTGCGTATGCCCCCTGCGTGTTCGAGGATGATGTGGTTGCCGTAGCCCCCTACTCCCGTGCGCTTGTTCCGGTCGAACTGTCCGTCTTGAACCGCGACGACCGTCCCCTCCGCGGCGGCCACCGCGTAGACCCCGCGGTCCATGAGGCGGAAGTTGAGCGCGGGGATGTCCGTTCCTCGGTGGCCGTCGTAGGTGATGGGGCCGCATTGATAGTCCTGCGCCCCCGGCCCCGAGCGGTGATCGACGTAGTTGGCGAAGAAGCAGTCTTCGTTGATCGTGCACACCAAAGGGAAGCGGAACCGCAGGGGCTCTTGAGCCTGACCCACGGGAGTTAGGAAAACCCCTCCTAGGGCAACGAGCAGGAGGAGTCCTCGGAAGAGCCACTTCATCCGGGTCAACGCGCTGCGGAATTCAGGGTTGATGCTGAGCGTTGTCATGCGCATCGTAGTCCTCCTTTCCCCTCGCTCCGGATTCCACTATAATGGGCTTGCGTTAGCGAACCGTTAATGCGAAAGGACAGCGTTCGAGTCGCGCCTTCGCCCCCGCCCCTCGTTGCGCCCCCGGGAGGGAGGTCGACCCCCTCTGCCCAGACGGAAGACGGGAGGGACGAGCCGAAGCCTGGAGATCCGGCTGCTGGGCGGGTTTGAGCTGCTCTCAGGTGGAAAGCCCCTGCCCCGCATCCCTACGCGCAAGGCCCGCTCCCTCTTTGCCTTTTTGGTCCTCCACCCCGATCGTGCGGTCTCGCGCGAGGCCCTGGCCGAGATGTTCTGGGGCCACCTCGACCGCACCCACGCCTTGGGCAACTTGCGCCTGGCGCTGTGGGCCCTTCGCCGCGTGGTGGGGCCCTACTTAGAGGTGGACGCGGAGACCGTCCGCTTCCGGGCGAAGGGCTGCGCCGTGGACG